>NZ_JAMJFM010000129.1:0-883 GCF_023544705.1 Streptomyces sp. MCA2 | reverse complement strand
GTCTTCAAATGATCTCGGGTGGTGGATCATGGTCGGGTGATACGTCGCCATGAACTGTCCGATGCCGAGTGGGAGTTCGTCCGGCCGCTGCTGCCCGAGTCGTTGCGGGGTCGGAAGCGGTTGGACGACCGCACCGTGCTCAATGGGATCGTGTGGAAGTTCCGGACCGGCACAGCCTGGCGGGACGTGCCCGAGAGGTACGGTCCGTGGGCCACGCTGCACACCCGATTCCGCCGGTGGGCCCTGGACGGCACCTTCGAGCGGATGCTCCAGGCCGCCCAGGCGAAGGCGGACGAGGCGGGGGACATTGACTGGCTCGTATCGGTCGACTCCACCGTCGTCCGCGCCCACCAGCACGCCGCCGGGGCCCGAAAAGGGGGCTCCAAAGCCCCGCACTCGGACGCTCCCGAGGCGGTCTGACCAGCAAGATTAACCTCGCCTGCGACGCCACCGGCCGCCCGCTCGCCTTCACCGTCACAGGCGGGAACACCAACGACTGCACCCAGTTCACCGCCGTGATGGACGCGATTCGGGTGCCCCGGGTCGGCCCGGGACGGCCACGGGTCAGGCCCGCCCACGTGCTGGGCGACAAGGGCTACAGCTCCAAGGCCATCCGGACCTGGCTGCGGCGACGGGGCATCGGCCACACCATCCCCGAACGGACCGACCAGATCCGCAACCGGCTCCGGCGCGGCAGCCGCGGCGGACGCCCGCCGGCCTTCGACAAGCACCTCTACAAACGGCGCAACGTGGTCGAACGCTGCTTCAACCGCTTGAAGCAGTGGCGCGGCATCGCCACCCGCTACGACAAGACCGCCGAGTCCTACCAAGCCGCCATCACCCTCGCAGCCCTGCTGATGTGGGCGTGACATTTGAAGACAAC
>NZ_JAMJFM010000128.1:0-889 GCF_023544705.1 Streptomyces sp. MCA2 | reverse complement strand
GTCGGTGAGCCGGAAGGTCTGGCGAGCGGCGGTGGCGATGTGCTCGGCGAGGTGTGCGGCGTCCGTCGTGACGGCTTCGATCGTCGGCCGGGCGGCGTCGCCGTGCAGTACGTGCTGGTGAGGCGTGCCGTCGGCCTGGGGGAAGACGGTGCGCAGGGTTTCGTGCCGGTCGACGAGGTCGTAGATCGCCTCACGCAGTGCCTCGACGTTCAGCGAACCGGTGAGTCGCAACAGAAGCGGCACGTTGTAGGTCGCGCTCGGCCCCTCCAGCTGGTGCAGGAACCACAGCCGCTGCTGGGCGAACGACAGGGGTATCCGCTCGGGCCGCTCCATCGGCAGCAGTGCGGCCCGTGCTCCGGTGGTGTGGTGGAGGCGGGTGGCGAGGGTGGCGACGGTGGGGGCTTCGAAGAGGTCGCGGACGGTGAGTTCGGTGTTGAGGGTGGTGCGGATGCGGCTGGTGAGGCGGGTGGCGAGGAGGGAGTGTCCGCCGAGGTCGAAGAAGTTGTCGTCGATGCCGATGTGTTCGACGCCGAGGGTTTGGGCGAAGGCGTGGCAGAGGAGTTCTTCGTGGGTGTTGCGGGGGCCGCGGGTGGTTGTGGTGGGGGTGAACTGGGGTGCGGGGAGGGCTTTGTGGTCCAGCTTCCCGTTCGGCGTCAGGGGCAGCACGTCCAGCGTGACGACGGCTGCGGGGACCATGTAGTCCGGGAGTGTCTGTGCAGTGTGTTCGCGCAGGTCGGCGGTCGCCGTGTCAGCGTCCTCCGTGGTGACGACGTAGGCGACGATGCGCTGGTCGCCGGGCTGGTCTTCGCGGACGATGACGGCTGCTTGGCGCACCTGGGCGTGGTTGGTGATGACGGCTTCGATTTCGCCGAGTTCGATGCGGTAGCCG
>NZ_JAMJFM010000127.1:0-898 GCF_023544705.1 Streptomyces sp. MCA2 | reverse complement strand
CTAGGCAGTTTCGTTTGGATCAGTCGGTCGTTGGTCCGGGTGTGCCGTTAACAGATGTGCAGTGGGCGCGAATTGAGCCGTTGCTTCCGGACCGGACGCCGAAGCGGGGTGGACGCTGGCGTGATCACCGGGAGGTGATCGACGCGATCGCCTTCAAGTTCCAGACCGGAACGCAGTGGGTCCACCTGCCGGAGAAGTACGGCAACTGGAGAGGTGTCTACAACCGGCTGCGGATGTGGGCCCTGGATGGCACCTGGGAGCGAGTGTTCACCGCGCTGATGGCCCAGGCCGACGCGGACGAGGACCTGACCTGGGCTGTGTCGGTGGACTCCACGATCGTGCGAGCTCACCAGCACGCGGCCGGGGCCCGCAAAAAGGGGCCCCGGCCGGAGAACCGGCCGACCATGCCATCGGCCGGTCCCGCGGCGGGCTGAGCACGAAAATCCACCTGGCAGCAGATGCCCGCTGCCGACCCCTCGCGTTCGTTCTCACCGCCGGACAGGCCGGCGATGCACCCGCTTTCACGGACGTGATGGCCCGCTTACGCGTTCCCCGCCGCCGCGGAAGGCCGCGGACCCGGCCGGACGTGGTTCTGGCGGACAAGGCGTATTCCTCACGCGCCATCCGCGACCACCTGCGCAAACGCGGCATCCGGACGGTGATCCCGGTTCCGGCGGATCAGCGCGGGCACCGGCTGCGACGGGGCAGTCGGGGCGGCAGGCCGCCGACGTTCGACCGTGAGACCTACAAGCAGCGCAACACCGTCGAGCGGTGCATCAACCGACTCAAGCAGTGGCGAGGCATCGCCACTCGCTACGAGAAGACCGCAACCATCTACCTGGCCGGACTCCACATCGCAGGCATCTTCCTCTGGTCAGCCCGATGATCCAAACGAAAG
>NZ_JAMJFM010000126.1:0-900 GCF_023544705.1 Streptomyces sp. MCA2 | reverse complement strand
CTGTACGACCATGAAGACGCTGGCTTGGTGTTCGCGGGCCAGGCGGGTGATGCCGTGGTGGAGGTCGGTGTCCCAGGCGAAGGGGACGCTGCCGCCCTGGTGGCCGGCGATGGCGGGCCGGGGCCGGTCGGTGGGGAGTTCGAGGTGGTCGGGGAGAGCAGTGAGGGTGGTGCGCCAGTAGTCGATCTGGCGGGAGATGAGGCTCTGCGGATCGCTCTCGTCACCGAGGACTTCGCGCTGCCAGAGGGTGTAGTCGGCGTACTGGACGGGCAGTGGCGCCCATTGCGGAGCGTTTCCGTCACAGCGGGCCGCGTAGGCGGTGGCGAGGTCCTGGGCGAGGGGGCCCATGGACCAGCCGTCGCCGGCGATGTGGTGGGCCAGGATCAGCAGGGTGTGCTGGTCGGTCCCCGTGGTGAAGACCCAGGCGCGCAGGGGCACGTCCTTGGTCAGGTCGAAGGTGTGGGTGACCGCCTGGCTGACGGCGGTGTCCAGGTCGTCTTCGTTGACGGGGACGATGTCGATGACCGGCCGGGCGGCGTCACCGTGCAGGACGTGCTGGTAGGGCGTCCCGCCGTACTCGGGGAAGACCGTGCGCAGGGTTTCGTGCCGGTCGGTGAGGTCGTGGAGGGCGTCGCGTAGTGCTGCGGTGTCGAGTTCGCCGGTCAGCCGGAGCACCATCGGCACGTTGTAGGTCGCGCTCGGCCCCTCCAACTGGTGCAGGAACCAAAGGCGATGCTGAGCGGGGGAGAGCGGGATCCGGTCGGGGCGAGGCCTCGGGGTGAGCGGGGCCCGCGCTCCGGTGGTGTGGTGGAGGCGGGTGGCGAGGGTGGCGACGGTGGGTGCTTCGAAGAGGTCGCGGACGGTGAGTTCGGTGTTGAGGGTGGTGCGGATGCGGCTGGT
>NZ_JAMJFM010000125.1:0-910 GCF_023544705.1 Streptomyces sp. MCA2 | reverse complement strand
TGGGCAGGCCGAGGACCTCGCCGTAGAAGCGGGCCAGTTCGGCGGGGTCCGGGCAATCGAAGGTGACGGCCGAGTAGCGGAACGTGGGTGCGGAGGTGTTTGCCGTGTTCATGAAGAAGACACTACGGCGGGACCAGGACAGATTCGGTCCTGGTCATGTGGAACACTTCAACATGTGATCAGCGCATCCGCCCGCCTGCTGCGATTGGTCTCGTTGCTGGTCGCCCGGCCGTCGTGGACCTGCGGTGAGCTGGCCGACCGGATGGCGGTCACCGATCGCACGGTGCGGCGGGACATCGCCAAGCTCCGCGAACTCGGCTACGCCGTCGAGTCCGAGCCTGGGCCATGGGGCGGCTATCGCCTCCGTGCCGGTTCCCGGGTGCCGCCGCTGATCCTCGATGACGAAGAAGCTCTCGCCGTGGCTGTCGGGCTGCGCGAGGCGGCCCTGAGCGGCGCTCTCGGCGGCGACCAAGCCGCACTGTCGGCGCTGCTGAAACTACGGCAGGTTCTGCCGCGGCGGATCGCGGACCGGCTGGGCGAGATGGACGCCGCCTTCGTGCACACCCCCAGACCCGACGAGCCGCAGATCACGCCCGGCATGCTGCTGGAACTGGCCGCCGCATGCCGCCAGGGTGAGCGCACCCGCCTGTCGTACCGCGACTGGGAAGGAAGGGCCACGGTCCGGGACGTTGACCCGTACCGCCTCGTCCACACCGGACGCCGGTGGTACTTCGTCGCCCGAGATGTGGCGCAGGGTCAATGGCGGACCTTCCGCGCCGACAGGGTCGACCAACTACAGCCAACCGGGCACCCGGTGGAACTCATCGACCCGCCCGACCCGGCGCAGCTCGTCTCCCGCTCCGTCGCGACCGGCCCCTACCCGCTCTCTGCGACCATCCGCCTCCCGGTG
>NZ_JAMJFM010000124.1:0-924 GCF_023544705.1 Streptomyces sp. MCA2 | reverse complement strand
GCCGGGCTGATCGTCACGGAGGGCATCCAGCCCTCGCCGGTGGGCCAGGGCTACCCCGACACCCCCGGCCTGCACACGGCAGGGCAGGTGCGGGCGTGGCGGACGGTGACCGACGCCGTGCACCGTGCGGGCGGTGCCGTCTTCGCGCAGCTGATGCACACCGGCCGGATCGGGCACCCGAGCCTGCTGCCCGACGGGCTGGTGCCGGTGGGACCGTCGGCGGTGGCCGCCGAAGGGCGGGTCTTCACCCACGAGGGACCCAAGGACTTCGTGACGCCGAAGGAGCTGAGCGAGGCGGAGATCCGCCAGACCGTCGCCGACTTCGCCGACGCCGCCCGCAACGCGGTCGAGGCCGGGTTCGACGGCGTCGAGCTGCACGGCGCCAACGGCTACCTCATCCACCAGTTCCTCGCACCCAACACCAACCACCGCACCGACGCCTGGGGCGGCACCACCGAGGGCCGGATCCGCTTCGCCGTCGAGGTCGTCACCGCCGTCGCCGAAGCGATCGGCGGCGACCGGGTGGGCCTGCGGATCTCGCCCGGCAACCAGTTCAACGACATCACCGAGCAGGCCCCGGACGAGGTCTACCTCGCCCTGCTGGACCGGCTCGCCGGCCTGGACCTGGCCTACCTGCACCTGATGGAAGGCCCGAACCGCGACCTGACCCCGCGGCTGCGCAAGAACTGGCCCGGCACGTTCGTCCTCAACCCCTTCACCTACCCCGACACCACCGGCCCCGACGCGCTGGGCCTGATCGAGGACGGCAGCGCCGACATGGTCGCCTACGGGGCACTGTTCCTGGCCAACCCCGACCTGCCCCGGCGCCTCGCCTCCGGCGGCCCGTTCAACGACCCCGACAAGACCACCTTCTACGGCGGCGACCACCACGGCTACACCGACTACCCCACCCTCACCGCCTGA
>NZ_JAMJFM010000123.1:0-942 GCF_023544705.1 Streptomyces sp. MCA2 | reverse complement strand
TGTATTGATCACGAGCGTTGTTGACACGCGTGGGTCTTGATCATGGCGAAGACCTCCGGTGTGGTGGAGGTGTCTAGGCTCCACACCACGCACGGAGGTCTTCGTGTTCCACCGTAATGCCCGTCTGACTGTCCATGGCAGGCGGCTGCTGGTTGAACGGGTCCGTTGTGGCCGTCCGGTTGCGCATGTTGCAGCGGAGATGGGCATATCCCGCACGACGGCCCACAAGTGGGTCCGGCGGTTCACCGCGGAGGGCGAGTCCGGCCTGCATGACCGCCCCAGCCGCCCGAAGACGACGCCGCACCGCACCCCCGCCGGCACAGAGGTCCGGGTGTGCCGGCTGCGACAGGACCGGAAGCTGGGCCCGGCACGGATCGGCCCGATCCTGGACCTGCCCGCCTCGACGGTGCACCGCATCCTGACCCGCCACGGCCTCAACCGCCTCTCCTTCCTGGACCGGCCCACCGGGCAGGCCATCCGCCGCTACGAACGCGAGAGGCCCGGCGAGCTGATCCACGTCGACGTGAAAAAGCTCGGCCGGATTCCCGACGGCGGCGGCTGGCGGATCCACGGCAGGCCCGCTGCACGTGCCGCCCGCCCCGAAAGCCGCCGCACCACCGGCTTCGACTACGTCCACTCCGCCGTCGACGACCACACCCGCCTCGCCTACAGCGAGGTCCACGACGACGAGAAGGCCGCCACCTGCGCCGGCTTCCTCGACAGGGCAGCCGCGTTCTTCCAGAGCGTGGGAATCGACCGCATCGAACGCGTTCTGACCGACAACGCCTGGCCCTACCGCAAGAGCTTCGCCTGGCGCGACGCTCTGGCCCGACTCGGCGCGACCGGCAAGCTCACCCGCGCCTACCGGCCACAGACCAACGGCAAAGTCGAACGCTTCAACCGGACTCTGGCCCACGAGTGGGCCTACCTGCGGCCCTACAC
>NZ_JAMJFM010000122.1:0-981 GCF_023544705.1 Streptomyces sp. MCA2 | reverse complement strand
TGTCGGCCCCGAGCAGATCGTCGCGCTCGCCCTTCCCCGCACGATCGACGTGGTCGTGGCGATCCTCGCCGTCGCCAAGACCGGCGCGGCCTACCTGCCCGTCGACCCCGACTACCCCGCCGACCGCATCGCCTACCTCTTCAGCGACGCCCGGCCCACACTGCTCATCACCGACAAGGCCACCGCCACCGGCCTGCCCGAGACGGGCGTCACCACCCTCACTCTCGACTCCGGCGAGGTCGACACTTCGGGGCTGCCTACCAGCAACGTTCGCGATGCGGAGCGGTTGCGTGAGGCGAAGACCTCGCACCCCGTCTTCGTCATCTACACGTCCGGTTCCACCGGGCGGCCGAAGGGCGTTGTGGTTGAGCACCGCTCGCTGAACCTCTATCTCCGCTGGGCCCACGCCGCTTACCCCGCCATGAGCGGGCGGACTCTCGTCCACTCTCCGGTCTCTTTCGACCTCACCGTCACCGGGCTTCTTGGGCCTCTGACTCTCGGTGGCTGCGCGCATCTGGTCGAGCTGAACGAGGGCACCGCCCCCGACCTCGCCGAAGCACCGACCTTCGTCAAAGCCACGCCCTCGCACCTGAGCCTGCTCAAGAACCTGCCCCCGCACATCTCACCGACCGAGCAGCTGGTACTTGGTGGTGAAGCCCTCCTGGGTGAAGCCCTCGATGAGTGGCGACGCGATCATCCCGGCACCACCGTCATCAATGAGTACGGGCCCACCGAAACGACGGTCGGTTGCACCCAGTACCGCATCGAGCCCGGACAGCCCGCCCCCACCGGCACCATCACCATCGGGCACCCCATCTGGAACACCCAGATCCACATCCTCGACGCCCACCTCCAACCTGTACCCCCCAACGTGACCGGCGAGCTCTACATCGCCGGCGACCTCCTTGCCCGCGGATACCTCCACCGCCCCGACCTCACGGCAACACGGTTCACCGCCAACCCCCACGGCGCCCCCGGCAG
>NZ_JAMJFM010000121.1:0-1065 GCF_023544705.1 Streptomyces sp. MCA2 | reverse complement strand
CGGACTTTGACCTGAGTGTCGATACGTCCGGCGAATTCGAGTTGTCCGTCGGGGCGTCGGCGGGCGAGGTCGCCGGTGCGGTACATGCGGGTGCCGGGGGTGCCGTGGGGGTTGGCGGTGAAGCGGGTGGCGGTGAGGTCGGGGCGGTGGAGGTATCCGCGGGCGAGGAGGTCGCCGGCGATGTAGAGCTCGCCGGTGACGTTGGGGGGTACAGGCTGGAGGTGGGCGTCGAGGATGTGGATCTGGGTGTTCCAGATGGGGTGCCCGATGGTGATGGTGCCGGTGGGGGCGGGCTGTCCGGGCTCGATGCGGTACTGGGTGCAGCCAACCGTGGTTTCGGTGGGCCCGTACTCATTGATGACGGTGGTGCCGGGGTGGTCGAGGCGCCACTCGTCGAGCGCCTCACCCAGGAGCGCTTCACCACCAAGGACCAGCTGCTCGGTCGGCGAGACGTGCGCGGGCAGGTTCTTGAGCAGGGTGAGGTGCGAGGGTGTGGCCTTGACGAAGGTCGGTGCTTCGGCGAGGTCCGGGGCGGTGCCCTCATCCAACTCGACGAGATGCGCGCAGCCGCCAAGGGTGAGAGGCCCGAGGAGCCCGGTGACGGTGAGGTCGAAGGAGACCGGTGAGTGGACGAGAGTCCGCCCGCTCATGGCGGGGTAAGCGGCGTGGGCCCAGGCCAGATAGAGGTTCAGCGAGCGGTGCTCGACGACGACGCCCTTCGGCCGCCCGGTGGAGCCGGACGTATAGATGACGAAGACGGGGTGCGAGGTCTTCGCCTCACGCAACCGGTCAGCGTTGGTGGGATCGGTGGCGGGGAGCCCGGCTGTGCGGAGCTGATCGGTGATCAGGGTGGTGACGCCCGTGTCCGGCAGGCCGGCGGCGGTGGCCTTGTCGGTGATGAGCAGTGTGGGCCGGGCGTCGCTGAAGAGGTAGGTGATGCGGTCGGCGGGGTAGTCGGGGTCGACGGGCAGGTAGGCCGCGCCGGTCTTGGCGACGGCGAGGATCGCTACGACCACGTCGATCGTGCGGGGAAGGGCGAGCGCGACGATCTGCTCGGGGCCGACG
>NZ_JAMJFM010000120.1:0-1166 GCF_023544705.1 Streptomyces sp. MCA2 | reverse complement strand
CGGTCGACGGGCAGGGTGTCGCGGCTCGCGCGGCGGCCGGAGTGCAGCGCGAGGACCGTGTCCAGGTCGGCGCCGAGGACGTGGGCGGCCCGCTCGACGGCGGCCGGGGCATTGGCGGGCAGCACGGCGAGGTGGTCGGCGGTGCGGTAGCCGACGCCGTCCGGCAGCGCGATGCGCAGGAAGCGCTTGGGCCGCGGCCAGCCCTCAGCGGTGAGGTCATGAGCCTCGGTGACGGTCATCGGGACGAGGCCGTGGCGGGCGGCGAGCGCGTCCAGCGGACCACCGGTGACCTCGGTGACGGAGTAGCCGGTGTCCTCCGACGCCGGTGCGCTCGCGCCGACGCTCTCCGGGTCGCCGTAGTGCGTCAGCAGCTGGGTGCGCAGCGCCGCGGTGAACTCCTTGACGGTGCCGCTGAGGTCGCCGGAGGCGTCGGCCTCGGCGCGCGGCAGCAGCCGGTGGGCGCCGAGTGCGTCGAGCCGGTCGTCGATCAGGGTCGGTATGTGCTGGTAGGTGGCGGCCCAGTTGCGGTCGCCGACGCCCAGGACGGCGAACGGGACGCCGGTGGCGGCGCCGTCCCGCGCGGTGTTCAGCCACTCGACGAAGGCGGCGGCGTCATCGGTGGGCCGGCCGTTGTAGGAGGCGGCGACGATGACCACCGGCCGGTCGGCGGGCAGCGCACCGGCGTAGGCGTCCAGCGGTGCCACATCGGCGGTGAAGCCGAGTCCGGTGGCCTCGTCGGCGAGGCGCTCGGCGAACTCGCGGCAGGTGCCGTAGTTGCTGCCGTGCAACAGCAGCAGACCGGTGCCCTGGAGGACGCGGGTCGGCAGCCCGTCATCGGTCGCGGTGTCGTCCACCGTTCCGGAGTCGCTGCCGGGGAGCACGGCCAGCGCGGCGCGGACCGCGGCCCGGTCGGCGGGCGTCCGGGCGGCCAGAGTGAGGGTGAAGCCCTCGGGCTTGAGGGTCAGCGTCTCCTTGATGCGCAACTGGTAGTCGCAGTCGTCGACCAGCCGGTAGCGGTGCGCCAGGAGGGCGAGCAGCATGGTCGCCTCGTGGAGCGCGAACTGCCGCCCGATGCAGGCGCGTTCACCGGTCCCGAACGGCTTGTACGCATGCGGCGAGCGGGCCGCCTCGGCCTCCGGGCTGAAGCGCGACGGGTCGAACAGCTC
>NZ_JAMJFM010000012.1:0-186680 GCF_023544705.1 Streptomyces sp. MCA2 | reverse complement strand
TGGGGTGCCTCGTTTCCGGGTTTCGGTCCGGGGGCGGGGCATTTCGCGTTGGGGGCGGCGCTGGGATGGTGGGGCGTATGGGATATGTGGTCAGGGCGGTGCGGGCGGGGGAGTGGGCGCGGCTCAAGGAGCTGAGGCTGGCTGCCTTGGCCGATCCGGTTGCCGGGGTGGCGTTCCACGAGACCTATGAGGGTGCGGTCGGCCAGCCGGACGCCTTCTGGCAGCGGAGGGCGGCCGGCAGTTCGGCGCTGACGTTCGTCGGGGAGGCGGCGGACGGCAGTTGGGGCGGCATGGCGGTCGTCGTGGTCGAGGGGGATGCGGACATTCCGCAGACGCAGGTGGTGGGGGTGTATGTGCGGCCCGAGCAGCGGGGGACGGGGCTGGCGCGGGATGTGTGCGAGGCGGCGATCGGGTGGTCGTGGGACCTCGCGGAGCCGGTGGTGGAGCGCGTACGGCTGTGGGTGCACGAGGAGAACGTGCGGGCCGCGGCTTTCTATCGGGCTCTGGGGTTTGTGGCGACCGGGCTGACCCTTGCCGATCCGAAGAACCCCGGTGCTGTGGACCGGGAGATGGCCCTGACCAGGGCCTAAGGGCTGTCGGTCGATGCTGGGGTGGGCACTTCCGCGGATGGCCTCGGGCAGGCGTCGTCAGGCCGGCAGGGAGTGGTGGGGCCAGCGGGCGCGGGCCTGTTCGCGGGAGCGCATCGTCGCCAGCGTCAGCAGTCCGCGGCTGCGGCCCGTTTCGAGGAGGCCGGGGAGCGCGGGCAGCGGGGCGAGGGCCGCGATGTCGTCCAGGACGAGGGTGAGTGGTGGGTCGAGCCGACCGTCAGATGACCGTTCGGCCATGCGGCGGCCGTGCTCGACCACGCTCGAGAGGAGTGCGGTGAGCAAGGGCATCGCACCCGGGTCGGTACGCGGATCCTCGATGGGATCGCCTACCACGTAAAGCGTTCCCCCCTCGTCGATGAATGATTCGAGGAGGGCCGAATCTGCTCGAAGTGGATTGCAGGCGTCCCGGATATGGATCGAGGAGAGGGCGGTCAGCGCGCGGCCGACCAACTGCTGTACCGCTTCCCGGCGTTCGGGGTGTGCGGTGAGCACGGACTCCAGCTCGCCGGCCTGGCCGGCGGAGGCCTTGGCGCTGGTGCGCAGGATGCGTACGGGCTCCTGGGCGGCACCGGTGGTGTGTGCCCAGCGGTGCAGCTGGCGGAACGGGCGGCCGTCCACCGCGGCGGCGTGCAGCCAGCAGCGCAGCAGGGTCTGGGCGGCGTCCGCGACGGCCGAGTCCAGCGTCCTGGCCGGGCGTACCGGGGCCAGCAGGGCGGCGGCGCGGGTGGTGGCGGTGGCGAGGTCCGTGCAGCCGGAGGTCGGTGACCAGCGCAGCCGGGCCGGGGTGTCGAGGCGGTGCGTGGGGTCGTAGGTGAGCAGCGGGCCGAGCTTGGCGCGGGAGTCCTTGGTCTCGGACCAGAGGGTGGGGTCCGTCGTGGCGACGATCAGGGGGCCCGGGGCGGCGGCCGCGGCGGTGAGGGACGCCGCGAGGGTGAGGGCGCGGTCGGTGGCGAACTGGAGGCGGGGGAGGGCGGGTTCGGTGAGGGGGTCGGTTCCCGGGGGCGCGGCGGCGGCCGGGGGAGCGGTGCGCTGCTCGGGGACGGGGCCGGTGGCCGCGGCCGCGGCCGCGGGGTTGAGGAGCGGTGAGGGCGTGGTGGAGGTGGCGGGCCTGGCCGGCGCATCCTCGCTGGACGCCGTGGACGCCGTGGACGCCGTGGACGCCGTGGACGCCGTGGACGCCGTGGACGCCGTGGACGCCGGGGCGGGGCGTGCCGTCTCCCGGACCGGCTCCCGGGCCTCCCGTGCCTCTCCGGCCTGCCGCGTGGAGCGTTCCGCCTCCCGGGCCTCGTGTGCCGCCTGACGGGCTTCTCGGGCCGTCGCCCGCCGGGCCGTTCGTACGGCGCGATAGCGGGTGATCGTCCCCAGGGTGAAGATCGTCAGAACCAGCAGCACCATCAGTTCGCCGATGAGGATGCCCCAGAACAGGCCGTACCCGGAGAGCTGGGCCTTGGGGGTGTCGGGCCAGGCGGCGGCCATGTCGTGCGGTGCGGAGACCAGATGGCGCAGTGCGATCGGGGTACCCGGGTAGGTGACGCCGTCGGGCCAGGCGCCGTGGGTGAACAGGCCGGCCAGGCCGGTCGCGGTCCACACCAGCACGGTCAGGCCGAGCAGGAAGGCGAGCAGTCCGACCAGCAGGGAGTCGGGGATGCCGCGGCCCCGGCCGTCGGGTGCCCCGCGGTAGCCGCGGCCGCCTCGTTCGTCGTCGTATCCGCGCGTCACGCCACCGTCTCGCTCGACTCGTCTCTCCACTGCCGCTCCATCGCCATGGCCTCGGCGCGTGCCTCGGCCTCGGCGTCCGCCGCCGCCTGGAGGGCGCGCGCCTCGTCCGTCGGCATGGCGGAGGCCTCGCTCATCGCGGAGGCCTCGGTCATCGCGCGGTCGGTGTAGACCAGCGGGCGTTCGGCCTCGGTGATGAGGTGTTTGACGACCTGGACATTGCCGTTGACGTCCCAGACCGCGATGCCGGGGGTCAGGGTCGGGATGATCTCTACGGCCCAGCGTGGCAGGCCGAGGACGCGCCCCGTGGCCCGTGCCTCGTCGGCCTTCTGGGCGTAGATGGTGCGGGTGGAGGCCATCTTGAGGATGGCCGCGGCCTCCCGTGCGGCGGCGCCGTCGACCACGTCGCTGAGGTGGTGGACGACGGCCACGAACGACAGGCCGAGCCGGCGGCCGAACTTCAGCAGCCGCTGGAAGAGCTGGGCCACGAAGGGCGAGTTGATGATGTGCCAGGCCTCTTCGACCAGGAAGATGCGCTTCTTGCGGTCGGGGCGGATCCAGGTGTGTTCCAGCCAGACGCCGACGATCGCCATCAGGATCGGCATCGCGATGGAGTTGCGGTCGATGTGCGAGAGGTCGAAGACGATCAGCGGGGCATCGAGGTCGATGCCCGCCGAGGTGGGGCCGTCGAACATGCCGCGCAGGTCACCGTCGACGAGCCGGTCGAGAACCAGCGCCACGTCCAGACCCCAGGCCCGGACGTCATCTATGTCGACATTCATCGCCTCCGCCGACTCCGCTTCCGGGTGTCGCAGCTGCTCGACGATGTCGGTCAGCACGGGCTGCCGGGTGGTGATGGTCTCGGTGACGTAGGCATGCGCGACCTTGAGGGCGAAGCCGGAGCGCTCGTCGAGGCCGTGGCCCATCGCGACCTCGATGATCGTACGCAGCAGGGCCAGCTGGCCCGTGGTGGTGATCGACGGGTCGAGGGGGTTGAGGCGGATGCCGCCGTTGAGGGCGGCGGTCGGGTCCAGGCGGATGGGGGTTATCCCCAGTTCCTGCGCGATGAGGTTCCACTCGCCGACGCCGTCCTCGCCCTGGGCGTCCAGTACCACGACCTGACGGTCACGGAACCTCAACTGCCGCAGGACGTAGGTCTTCTCCAGCGCCGACTTGCCGTTGCCGGACTCGCCGAGGACCAGCCAGTGCGGGGCGGGCAGCTGCTGGCCGTAGAGCTGGAAGGGGTCGTAGATGTATCCCTTGCCGCTGTAGACCTCACGGCCGATGATCACGCCGGAGTCGCCGAGACCGGGGGCCGCGGTGGGCAGATAGACCGCCTGTGCCTGGCCGGTGGAGGTGCGTACGGGCAGCCGGGTCGTCTCCACCTTCCCGAACAGGAAGCTGGTGAACGCCTCGGTGAGCGCTCCGAGTGGATCGAGCATGGCCATGACGTACGCGCCTCCCAGCGGCTTTAGCGGCGGATCCCGGTCGCGAACGGCAGGGTGTTGACGAACGCCCGGTGGTGCTCGCGGTCGCACCACTCCAGCTTCAGGTAGGACTTGCCGGCCGAGGCGCGGATGGTGCGCTTGTCGCGTGCGAGCGCCTCGGGCGAGCGGGAGGAGACCGTGAGGTAGCCGACGAGGTTGACGCCGGCGGCACCGGACGCCAGGTCCTCGCCGCGCTGGTCGACGCGGCCGTGGTGGGCGACGTCCCGTGGGTCGACGACCCGGTTCATCTTGGCCGCGCGGCTGGCCTCCGCGTCGTCGTTGGTCTTCTCCGTCAGCATCCGCTCGATGGCGATCTCCGTGGGCTCCAGGTCCATGCAGACCGCGACCGTACGGATCACATCCGGGGTGTGCACCAGGAGCGGCGCGAGGAAGTTGACGCCCACCGGGGTCAGCGGCCACTCCTTGACCCAGGCGGTGGCATGGCACCACGGCGCGCGGGTCGTCGACTCCCGCGTCTTGGCCTGGAGGTACGTCGGCTCCATCGCGTCGAGCTCCGCCGGCCAGGCGTTGCGCTTGCTCATCGCCTGGATGTGGTCGATGGGGTGGTCCGGGTCGTACATGGAGTGCACGAGGGAGGACAGGCGGGCCTGGCCGAGGGGCTGGCGTACGCGGATGTCGGCCTCGGCGAGCCGGGCGCAGATATCGGTCAGCTCACGGGCCATGACGACCGCGAGACCCGCGTCCCGGTCCAGCTTCTTGCGCAGCAGGCCGCCCTGGTGCATCCGGGCGGCGCGCGCCATGGTGTGCGCCTCGGCGGCCAGCTCGCGGGTGTAGTGCATACAGGCGACGAGGTAGGCGCGGTGCTGCTCGGAGGAGGTGGAGACCATCGACTGGAGCTGGTCGTAGGACTCCTGGAGCCAGGCCGGGGAGGAGCGGTCGCCGCGCTGCGCGACGTCCTTGGCGTGGGCGTCCGGGTCGGCGGGCAGCGTACGGGCCAGCATCTGGATCCGGGTCACGAAGCCGTCGCCGTTGGCCACGTGCTTGAGCAGCGTCCCGAAGCGGTCGACCAGCGCCTCCTGGTCCTCGCTGTCGCGCAGGCCGACGCCCGGCCCCTCGATCTCGATGGCGGCCGTCACCGTCTTGCGGTCGGCGTGCAGCAGCACCGCGATCTCGTCCGGGCCGAACGGGGCGGAGAGCCAGTTGATCCGGCCGATGCCGGGCGGCGGGCCGATCTCGACCTCCCGGCCGTCCAGCCGGATGCCGGCCTCGGCGGTGCCGGAGCGGTAGGTGGCGCCGCGGCGGACCGTACGGCGGAAGCTGCGCCGGATCTCGAACCACTTGTAGAACGTACGGCCCTTGTACGGCACGTAGACGAGGGCGAGCCCCAGCATCGGGAAGCCGGTGAGCGAGGCGATCCGCAGCGGCAGCATGGGCACCAGCAGCCCGCACATCATGCCGAGGAACGCCCCCGCGATGATCAGCGCGATCTCACCGGTCTCGCGGTTCTTGCCGACGATCGCGTTGGGCCGGGCGCGGCCGATGAGATAGGTGCGACGTGGCGCGATCGGGTGGGACTGCGTGCTCAACGCCCCTCACCTCCTGCTGTCTTGCCGGTGCGGGAGCTGCTGCTCGGGCCGGGGTTCGTACGGGGAGCGGGGGTGGCGGGTGCCGAGGAGCGGCCGCCGCCGGTGCGGGAGCTGTGCGCGGCGACACCGCCGGCCACGGCGTCGGCCGGCCGGGACTGGCCGCCCTGCGCGCCCTGGGCGCCGCCGTCCCCGCCGGACCTGCGGGAGCTGTGGGTCTTGATGCCCTGGGACACCAGCGCCGCGGGCGAGGAGATCATGGCGGCGGCCTGGCTGCCGTCGGTGGCCCGGCCCTTGTTCGTACGGGCCGAGACCATCTCGTCGCCGAAGCCGGGGACGAAGCGGTAGATCACCGCGCTGGCGAAGATGGCGAGGATGATGATCGCGAGGCCGGAGACGACCGCCGAGAAGGCGTTCGGACCCTTGTCGTGGGAGAGCGCACCGGCGATGCCGAGCACGATCACGATGACCGGCTTCACCATGATCACCGCGATCATGATGCCCGCCCAGCGCCGCACATGCCCCCACATGTTCTTGTCGACCAGCCCGGCGTAGACGACCGTGCCGAGCAGCGCCCCGACGTACAGCAGCGCGGCCCGGATCACCAGCTCCAGCCACAGCACACCGGCGGCGAGCACGGAGACCAGCGACACCACGATCAGCATGATCGGGCCGCCGCCGATGTCCGTGCCCTTCGTGAGCGCCTGCGAGAACGCCCCGAAGAAGGTGTCGGTCTGCGCGCCCGTCCCCTTGGCGATGATCTCGGTGACCCCGTCGGTCGCCGAGACGATCGTGTAGAGGATGAGCGGGGTGAAGGCGGAGGCGAGCACGGTCAGCCAGAGGAACCCGACGGCCTCACCGATCGCCTCCGTGAGCCGCACTCCGCGCACCGCGCGCTTGGCGACGGCCAGCAGCCACAGGACGAGGGTGAGGATGGTCGAGGCGGCGAAGACGACGGCGTACTGCCGCAGGAAGGCCGTGTTGGTGAAGTCCACCTGGGAGGTGGCCTTCACCGCGTCGGAGAGCTTGGTGACGATCCAGGCGGCGGCTTTGGCACAGCCCTTGGCGAGGGAGTCGAGGGGGTCCAGGGGGTTGTTGTCGGTGAGGCCGCCACCGCCGGGGTCGGTTGTGCTGCCACCGCCGCCGCCCCGTCGTTCGCAGAGCTCCTTGGCCTTGTCCGTGAGCAGATCGCAGGCGCCCTTGGTCGGCTTGGGAGAAGGGGCCGCGAACGCGCGGGCTGAGAGGACCACCAGCGCCGTTTGTAGTCCGGTCAGCGCCGAGGCAACGGCGAGGCCGCGACGTCGGTTGTTACCTCGCATACGTGAACCCTCCGAACCCTTGGACGGCCTGGGACATGTCCTTGGCCGTCGCAGCGGTCTGGTCGCCGCCGATCGGCGCCGGTCCGGCCTTCTGCGTGAAGCCGGCGACCTTCCAGTCCCCCTTCACCCACTGCATCTGCATCGTGGACGTGTACCAGCTCTCCGCGACCGGGTTCTGGGACCCCTGGCCGGCGAGGCCGAACAAGGTGGAGTACCAGACCGCGACCGTGGCCGTGCTGCCCTCGTACTTCTCGACCTTCGTCCCGACCGGGTTCGCCCGGGACACAAAGGTCATCCCGCTGGGTGCGTTGCCGTCTGACTTGAGGCCGATCCCGCTGAGGAACTTGGGGTCCGTGTAGATCTTGCGCAAGCTTTCCTTGCGGTCCGCGGCCGCGGAGGAGGTGTAGACGGTGTCGACGATCGCGTCACGCTGGGCCGACTTGTACATGTCGGCGCTGGAGAGCGCCACCGCATAATTCGCCGCCGCCGACTGCGCCCCCTGCTCCGTCTTGGCGAAGCCCGCGGCGATGCCGCCGTTCTTGCCGGTGGCCGGCTTGGTGCCGGTGGGGGCGGTGGGCTGGGCGTGGTCGGGGTCCTTGGCGGAGTCGCCGGCCGGGGTTTCGCTGTTGCCGCTTCCGCCGCGGTTGGCGAAGGCGATGGCCGCGAGCAGCAGGACGATCACGCCGACGATGGTGACGAGGTTGCGGCTGGACATGCCTGCGCGCGGCCGCCGTCCCGAGCCGTAGATGTCACCGTCGTTGTCGGGAAGTCTGGTGCGTGTCTGGCCCGTCTCGGAACCGCGGTGGCCGTCGCCGCCGTAGCCGCCGTCGTCACTGAGACTCATCGAGCCTGTGCCCCCTCTGCCGCCGTTCGCGTTCGTGCCGTAGTTGTGCCGCCCTCATATGACCGTAGCCGCGCGGGCGGCGGCACGGGTGCAGCGGTACGAGTACATCTCACCGTGACGGGTCCTCAGATGCGGTACGGCAGAGGCGAATGGGGGACTCTGGGTCATTTGTGTTCATAGCCCGCTCCACGGTTACCGTCGCCTTCTTGTGCCTTCCTGCCCCCGGGTCCACCTGTCCCCGCGCAGCGGCCGGCCCAATCGGTCCGCTGGTCGCGGGGGTGACGAGGGCGCGGGGGCGGGGTCCGTCGGGCCGGGCATGAGGGGGCGTCAGCATGTGGCCTCGGCAGGGGAGGTGGGGCCGGTGGGAGCGAGTGGAGGCACGAGACGGCGGAGAGAGGACGGGCGGGGGCGCATGGGGGCGGCCCGGGGACGGGCGCGTGCCAGGGGCGGCGCACCGTACGGGCCGCGGTCGGGGCGGTGGCGCCCCGGGGAGTGGCCGCGCTAGACCGCCATGCCGTAGACGATGGTGAACAGCGTCCCCAGGGAGCCGATGATGAAGACGCCGGTCAGGCCGGCCACGATCAGGCCCTTGCCCTGTTCGGCGCTGAAGGTGTCGCGCAGCGCGGTGGCGCCGATGCGCTGTTTGGCGGCGCCCCAGATCGCGATGCCGAGGCACAGCAGGATCGCCACCGCCATGACCACTTCGATCATCACGCGGGCTTCGTTGCCCAGGCTCCCGAACGGGCCCCAGTCCGGGGCGATTCCGCCGATGATGGTGGTGATGTCGCCTTTTTCGGCCGCAATGAACATGTGTGAACTCACCGCCCCTTGATGGGTAGTTGTGTGCCCGCGCCGACGCGGCACAGGTCAGTCTCTATCTTCGCCGACAAACGGGCCGTCAGCTGTCGACTTGGCGGCTTTCTTTGACGGATCCCGTGGGAGTGGCGTGTGCGTGTGGGTGCAGGCCGTCCATGGAGCCGATTGGTCTCACTGTGTGTATCACGGGGGTCAACCCTGAGCAATGATCATCGGAAGGGGCGGTGGCCGGTCCGGCGCGCCGTGCGGGTGGCGGGCCGTTCGGGTGGTGGCCGTGGTCCGTG
Organism: Streptomyces sp. MCA2; assembly: GCF_023544705.1. NCBI lineage: Bacteria > Bacillati > Actinomycetota > Actinomycetes > Kitasatosporales > Streptomycetaceae > Streptomyces > Streptomyces sp. MCA2. Next base: position 178,062 of record NZ_JAMJFM010000012.1, on the reverse strand, counting down.
CGGGGCTACTTCGGAGCGTGCGACATGGCGAAGATCATGAGGAGTGCCACCAGGTGGATCGCGAACAGGAAATACCCGACGCGCCACCACAGGTGCCGGCTCATCTGCTGCTGATTGTCCGGGTCCACGGCTCTCGTCTCGTCTCGGGTCTCCTGTGCAGTGTCGCCCATCCGGCGGTGTTCCGGATGCCGCCGTGTGAGCGGAATCTCACCCCGCCCCGGGGCGCCCCCCGCGTCGTGTCATGCGCCGTGTCATGCGCCGTCGTGCTGCGCCGGGGGCGGCACGGCGCGCGCGGAGCGACCGGAAAAAGGCAGTGAACCGCGGCTGAATGGGGGAGGGTTGGGGCGTGCGGAAATTCTGGGTGGCCGGTGGGCTCGGGGTGGGGCTGGTGCTCTGCCTGCTCGGGCTGCTTGTGATCGGTACGTACACGGTGGCGGCCGGGCTGGCCGGAGCCGGCGGGCGGGCGCTCGGCCTGGCGAAGGGCGCGGTGCCGGCCGAGTACCAGCAACTGGTGCAGAAGTGGGGGACGCTCTGCCCGGCGATAAGTCCACCGCTGCTGGCGGCGCAGCTCTACCAGGAGAGCGGGTGGAACCCCAGGGCACAGAGCCCGGCGTCCGCCCAGGGCATGGCGCAGTTCATCCCGGGGACGTGGCAGACCCATGGCATCGACGGGAACGGCGACGGCAAGAAGGACGTGTGGGACCCGCAGGACGCGATCGCGTCGGCGGCCTCGTACGACTGCGAGCTGGCCGGCTATGTGAAGGGCGCGCCGGGCAACGCCACGCACAACATGCTCGCCGCGTACAACGCGGGGGCGTACCGCGTGATCCAGTACAACGGGGTGCCGCCGTACCGCGAGACACAGAACTACGTGAAGACGATCACGACGCTCGCGAAGAGCTTCGAGGCGCCGTCGGGCCCGGTGGCGCCGTCTAAGCAGGCCGCGGGGGCCATCTACTTCGCGCAGGAGAAGCTCGGCACACGCTATTTGTGGGGTGGTACCGGTACGGCGGCGCAGGGCGGGCGGTTCGACTGTTCGGGGCTGACCCAGGCGGCGTACCGCTCCGTGGGCATCGAGCTGCCCCGGGTGGCGAACGACCAGTGGAACGCCGGGGCGCATCCGAAGCGGGACGAGCTGCTCCCGGGTGACCTGGTGTTCTTCGCCTACAACCTGAAGGACCCGCGGTCGATCCACCATGTGGGGATCTATGTGGGTGGCGGATACATGATCAATGCGCCGTACACCGGGGCCGTGATCCGGTTCGACAAGATCGACTCGCCGGACTACATCGGTGCCACGCGCGTCACGTCCGATGGCGCAAAAGCGCTGCCCGGTACGAACGCTGCGTGAACATAGGGCCCTGAACTGCGGTGATGAGTCAAGCTTCGATAACGTCCTGGTGATCATCCGGTGGAGAGTGGAACGCCGAGGCCGCGCATCGCGTTTCCTTGGCGTGGGGACGTAGCAGAGCTCGACGCAGCACACGCTCGACGACCACGGGGGCAGGCAGCACACGACGGCGCTTGCGCGCGCGAAAGATAAGGGGCCGCGGCAGATGGCTGGACTCGCACTCGAGGGGCCGAACCCCGACGTCGACGTGCTCGACGGCATCAACGGCCTCGCGAAGGACGCCCCGCACTGGGTCAACAAGGCCATGGAGTACATCGGTGAGTACGGCATCATCGCCGGCCTCGGGGTGCTCTGTCTGATCGCCTGGTGGGCCGCGCGCCGCAGGCCGGACGCGCCGTCCGTCGTCGCGGGCCTGGTCTGGGCGCCGCTGGCCGCGGGCCTCGCGCTGTTGGCCAACATCCCGATCCGCGGGTTCGTCGAGCGGCCGCGGCCGTTCAAGGACCATGCCGGGCTGGAAGTGCTGATCCCCGGCAAGAGCGACTTCTCGTTCGTGAGCGACCACGCGACGCTCACCATGGCGGTCGGCGTCGGCCTCTTCCTCGCCCACCGCAAGTACGGCCTGATCGGGATCGCGCTGGCGCTCGCGGAGGGCTTCTGCCGCGTCTACATGGGCGTCCACTACCCGACCGATGTGATCGGCGGGTTTGCCCTGGGCACCGCCGTCGCGCTGCTGCTCGCGCCGCTCGCGCAGGCGCTGCTGGTGCCGCTGACGACGGCCATCGGCCGGTCGAAGGCGGCGTGGCTGGTGCGTGCGCCGGGCACGGACGGCGCCGCGGGGCAGGACGCCGAGGGCAGCCGGGTGGTGGCCACGGGATCGGCGATGCCGCGGGGGCACAAGGACAAGGATCTGGCGGCCTGAGGGCGCGGCCGGCCGGATGAACCGGCGCGGCGGCCCCCGGGACTGACGACCTGGCGGATGCGGACGGCCCGGACCCCATGCGGGGGCCGGGCCGTCCGTGTGTCCGCGGCTCAGAGCGCCTGCGGGAAGGTGCTGAACAGCCGCTGCGGGTCGTAGGTCCGCTTGACCTGGGCGAGACGGGTTGCGGCGGCGCCGTAGTAGGCGGACTTCCAGTCGGCCAGGCCGGGGTCGGTGTAGTTCTGGTAGGCGGCGCCCGAGGAGTGGCGACGCATCGCGTCATGGAAGGAATTCAGCCACGCTGTGCGCGTGCCGGGCGAGCCGTTCGCCGGCCAGGACGTCAGGTATTGGGCGAGGAACTTCGAGCCGCGGTGGACGAAGGCGGTGTCCGTGCGCCCGACACGGTTGATCGCGCCGCCCAGCGCCGTCAGCGCCACGTTCCCGCTGACGCCCTTGCGGCCGCCCGCCTCGATCTGGTCCATCAGGGTGCGGATGCCGGCCGTGGACAGCGAGCGGTCGAAGAAGTGCGAGCGGGCGGCGTAGGTCTCGCGGCCCAGCTTTCCGGCGCCGGTCTGGCCGGGCAGCGAACCCGGCATATGGCACTGCGCGGTGGACTTGGAGGAGCAGCCCGCGTAGGACTCCATCGCGTCCAGGTAGCCGGTCGGCGTGAGGTGGACGCTGGTGGCGGGGCCGGGGCCGCCCGCCTGGTCGGCGAGCTTGTCGATGGCGTTCTTCAGGTCGCCGTGGCTCCCCAGGGAGAAGGCCGCGATGGAGACGGACGGGGTGTTGCCGGGGCGGGCGTCGAGATGGCAGGCGGACCATATCTCGTCGGCCTGCACCGGTCCCCACTTCTGCCAGGACGCCACGACCTTCGCCGCCTTGGCCCAGGGCCAGGTCATGTACGCCATCACCGCGCGCGGCGCCGGATGCGTACGGAAGCGGAGTTCGGTGACCACGCCGAAGTTGCCGTTGCCGGCTCCGCGCAGCGCCCAGAACAGGTCGGGGTGCCGGCTCTTGTCGCAGTCGACGGTCTTGCCGTCCGCGGTGACCAGGGTGGCGCCGACGAGGCTGTCGCAGGTCAGCCCGTACGCGCGGGAGACCACGCCATGGCCGCCGCCGAGGGTGAGGCCGGATATGCCGACGGTGGGGCAGGAGCCCCCGGGTATCGTCACGCCGTGCGCCCCGAGGCCCTCGTAGACGTCGATGAGCTTGGCGCCGGCGCCGATGCGGGTGACGCCGCCGGACGGCGCGCCGACCTTGGAGAGGGCGGAGACGTCGACGATGAGCTTGCCGTTGCCGCTGGACCAGCCCGCGTAGGAGTGGCCGCCGCTGCGGATGGCGACCGGGGTGTCGTACCGCCGGGCGAAGGCGAGGCATTCGGCGATGTCCGCGGGGTGCTTCACATAGGCGATGGCCGACGGCTTCAGCGTGTCGTAGCGGGTGTTGTAGAGGCGCCGGGCGGTCGCGTAGGCGGCGTCGGAGGCCCGCACCAGCTTGCCGTCGAGGCTCTTGCCCAGCGCGGTCCAGGAAGACTGGGAGGCCCGGCCCTTGGCGGCGCCCCCGGCAGCGGCCGCCGCATTGGTCTGTGCCGCGCCGGTGCCGGTGGCGGCTCCCGTGGCGGATGTGGAGGACGCCGCACCCGCCTTGCCGGTCTTGTTGTCGCAGCCGGTGGCCAAGGCCACCGAGGCCGCCGCCAGTCCGCCGCCCGCTTGCAGGAGTGTGCGCCGCTTCACTGGGATGAATCCCCCTCGATGTTTTTTTACGGTCCTGCCCCGCCGGCCGATGGCCCGGTCGCGGGGCACGTGCCGGGAACGCCGCACCGGGCGGGTGTGGCGGCGCGCCGCCCGCATGTTCCGCTGTGCCCGGTATTGCTCAGCGCTGTCCGGTGCCGTCCTTGACGTCCGTTACCGGCACGGTGCGCTTGCTTCCCTCACTAGCCAGATGCGGTAAGGGCGTTGGGGGTTCCCGGAACGGACTCCGTCATTCCAGCGGGCGGCCGGTCTCGCTGTCCGCATCCGGCCCGGCCTCGGCGTCGGCCAGATGGCGCTCCGCGTCCGTACGCGCCTGTGAGCGGGCCCGGCGGGCCGGTCCCCGCCAGCCGCAGGAGCAGCGGGCCGTGCAGAAGGAACCGCTTTCGGCGGTGGAGATCGCGTGGAGGACTCGGTCGGGCACCCCGTCACGCTACGCGTCCCAGGTGCCCGTGCGTGACGAGCCCCGTTAACGGTCGTTGAACCGAGCGGTCGACGGAACGTCAGGTGCGGCGCCGGCGGAACGCCCGACCCTCCCGAGCGGACCGGCCGGCCCAGGCCGTTCCCGAAGACAGCGGCCGAGGGGGCTCGTACGCGATGGTGGTGCAGGACAGGCGAGGCGGCGGCGCGGCCGCCGTGGCCGTGGCGTGCGGGACGGGTCTGGCGGTCGGGCTGCTGACGACGGGCTGTTCCCCGGACGGCGCCGCGGCCGACGACCAGGAGCCGTCCGGCCGGGCCGCTGCCGCCGCGGAGGTCCGCAACAGCGCCGCCGCCCTGCTGCGGGCCGGCTCCGCCAGGGTCCTCACGTCCATGGAGACGGTGAGCGGCGGCACCCGCGTCGCCATCCGCGGCAGCGGCGGCTACGACTTCGCCACGAGCACCGGGCGGCTGCGGGTCGTCCTGCCCGACCCGGCGGGCCGGCCCAGCGGCGGCCGTCAGCCGATCACGGAGATCCTCGCGCCCGGTGCGCTGTTCATGAAGAACCGCGGGGCGGGGGTGCCCGCCGACAAGTGGGTGCGGGTGGACACCGCGGCACTGAGCGACGGGAATCTGGTCACCGGCGGTGCGACCGATCCGCTGGCCGCCGCCGAACTGCTGCGCGGCGCACGGGAGGTGACCTATCAGGGCGAGGAGCGGCTGGACGGCATCCTGGTGCGGCACTACCGCGGGACGACGGACATCGGGACGGCGGCCGGGGCGGCGTCGCCGCGTACGAGGCCCGCGCTGGTCGCCGCGGAGCAGGGGTTCACCACCGACGCGGTGCCGTTCGAGGCGTATCTGGACGAGGACGGGCGGCTGCGCAAGGTGCGCCAGTGGTTCCGCTTCGCCAACGGTGCGCCGAAGGGGGCCTCGGTGATCTCCACCACGGAACTGTCCGATTTCGGGACGAAGGTAGCGGTGCGGCTGCCGGACGAGCAGGACATCTACGCGGGCAAGATCGCATCGCCCGCTCAGTAGGGCCGGACGCCGTGGGGCGGCCGGGCACGTGACCGGGGCGCGTGCCGGATGGCGGAAATGGTCCATCCGTGCCATGCGCGGAGCGTGCGCCCGTCTTTACGCTGGCGGTAACCACCCAAGGCGTGGGAAGGCGCTCGAAGGAGGAGGTGTTGTACGTGGCCGGACACCGCCCTACGACGGTTCAGGACTGCGTAGCCCTCGTCGAGATCGACCTGACGGGTGAGTTGATGATCGCGGCCGCGGCCGCGAGCGAGGATCGGCTCAGCCCGGACCGTATCGACGAGGTGCTGGAGGTCGAGGGGGAGGGCGGCGGCGCGGACCGGATGCCCCCGCGGCCCGGAGCCGCGAGGCGTACCCCCGGCTAGCGCGGGGGCGGCGGGCCCGCCGGTTTTCAGGTGCGCAGCATCCGCTCGATGGCCTTGGTGGCCTCCTGGACCTTGGCGTCGATGGCCTCGGGGCCCTTGACGGCGGCGTCGGCGACGCAGTGCCGCAGATGCTCCTCCAGGAGCTGGAGGCCGAAGGACTGGAGGCCCTTCGTGCTGGCCGAGACCTGCGTGAGTATGTCGATGCAGTAGACATCCTCTTCGAGCATCCGCTGGAGTCCGCGGATCTGCCCCTCGATCCGGCGCAGTCGCTTGATGTGTGCGTCCTTCTGCTTTGCGTAGCCGTGTGTACCGGATGTCGGCGATGTCTCTGCGTTATCGGTCACGGTTTGAGCTTCGCCTCGGGGGTCGGTGTCCGGCTGCTGGGGGTGGCAGGCCGCGGCGGCTGCGGCACTGCCGTTGGTGTCGGCGTCCGTGGGCGTCATGGCCGTCTCCCGTGGTATCTAGGCGATCTATATACCCCTGGTGGGTATATGGTACCGAACTTTGCGGGCACCCGTGGTACCCCGTGCAGAGCATGCTGCACGATGGGCGACACTGAAGGAATGCCGGTTAGCTGTGGCTGGATGATGCGCCTAGCATCAACTCGACCGAATCCGATGCACCCCGAGGATTTCACGTGCGCTTTCGTCTGACCCCCAGGGAGACGAGCTTCTACGACATGTTCGCCGCCTCCGCGGACAACATCGTCACGGGCTCCAAGCTCCTGATGGAACTGCTCGGGGCGGACGCCTCCGCTCGTGCAGAGATCGCCGAGCGAATGCGGGCGGCGGAGCACGCGGGTGATGACGCGACCCACGCGATCTTCCACCAGCTGAACTCCTCGTTCATCACGCCGTTCGACCGCGAGGACATCTACAACCTCGCCTCGTCGCTCGACGACATCATGGACTTCATGGAAGAGGCGGTCGACCTGGTCGTCCTCTACAAGGTGGAGGAGCTGCCCAAGGGCGTCGACCAGCAGATCGAGGTACTGGCGCGGGCGGCCGAGCTGACCGCCGAGGCCATGCCGCATCTGCGGACCATGACCAACCTCACCGAGTACTGGATCGAGGTCAACCGCCTCGAGAACCAGGCCGACCAGATCCACCGCAAGCTGCTCGCGCACCTCTTCAACGGCAAGTACGACGCCATCGAGGTCCTCAAGCTCAAGCAGATCGTGGACATCCTGGAAGAGGCGGCGGACGCGTTCGAGCACGTCGCCAACACGGTCGAGACCATCGCGGTCAAGGAGTCCTGAGCGCCGCCCATGGACACCTTCGCGCTCGTCGTGACCATTGTGGTCGCGCTCGGTTTCACCTATACCAACGGCTTCCACGACTCCGCGAACGCCATCGCCACCTCGGTCTCGACGCGGGCACTGACCCCGCGTGCGGCGCTGGCGATGGCCGCCGTGATGAACCTCGCCGGTGCGTTTCTCGGCAGCGGGGTCGCCAAGACGGTCAGTGAAGGACTGATCGCCACTCCCCAGGGCAACCAGGGGATGGGCATTCTCTTCGCCGCGCTGCTCGGCGCGGTGGTCTGGAACCTCGTCACCTGGTACTTCGGCCTGCCGTCCTCGTCCTCGCACGCGCTGTTCGGCGGCATGGTCGGTGCGGCACTCGCCGGTGGCACCGAGGTCATCTGGGGCGGGGTGATCGAGAAGGTCGTCCTGCCGATGTTCATCTCGCCGGTCATCGGCCTGGTGCTCGGCTATCTCGTGATGGTCGCCATCCTCTGGATGTTCCGTAAGTCCAACCCGCACAAGGCCAAGCGCGGCTTCCGCATAGCGCAGACCGTCTCGGCCGCCGGCATGGCGCTCGGACACGGTCTCCAGGACGCCCAGAAGACCATGGGTGTCGTGGTGATGGCCCTGGTCATCGCCGATGTCGAGGATGCGAACGACGCCATCCCGATCTGGGTCAAGCTGGCCTGTGCGCTCACCCTCTCGCTCGGTACCTACGCGGGCGGCTGGCGCATCATGCGCACCCTGGGCCGCCGCATCATCGAGCTGGACCCGCCGCAGGGCTTCGCCGCGGAGACCACGGCCGCCTCGGTCATGTACACCGCGTCGTTCATGTTCCAGGCGCCGATCTCCACGACCCATGTCATCACCTCCGCGATCATGGGCGTCGGCTCGACCAAGGGCCCGCGCGCGGTGCGCTGGGGTGTCGCCAAGAACATCGTGATGGGCTGGTTCATCACGATGCCGGCGGCGGCGCTGGTCGCGGCGCTGGTGTTCTGGCTCATCCGGCTGGCGTTCGGCTGACGGATCCCGGCTCACGGGCCGGGGCCGCGGCCACCGGCCGCAGAACACAGGCCGCCGGCCATCGGCCACAGAGCACAGGAATGGGCCCGCCCCCGGGAAGAGGGGCGGGCCCTTCGTCTTGCGGTGGCACCGCCATGCAGCACCGCAGGACGTGGTGGGGGCGGCCCGGCCGAAGCGGCCGGGCCGCACTCGCTGCTCAGCCGAAGCGGCCGGAGATGTAGTCCTCCGTGGCCTGGACCGAGGGGTTGGAGAAGATCCGCTCGGTCTCGTCGATCTCGATCAGCTTGCCGGGCTGGCCGACGGCCGCGAGGTTGAAGAAGGCCGTACGGTCCGAGACGCGCGCGGCCTGCTGCATGTTGTGCGTCACGATGACGATCGTGAAGCGCTCCTTGAGCTCGCCGATCAGGTCCTCGATGGCGAGGGTGGAGATCGGGTCGAGCGCCGAGCACGGCTCGTCCATCAGCAGCACCTGCGGCTCGACCGCTATCGCGCGGGCGATGCACAGCCGCTGCTGCTGGCCGCCGGAGAGGCCGGAGCCGGGCTTGTTCAGCCGGTCCTTGACCTCGTTCCAGAGGTTGGCGCCCTTGAGGGACTTCTCGACGACGTCCTTGAGCTCGCTCTTCTTGTACGAGCCGTTCAGCCGCAGACCGGCCGCGACATTGTCGAAGATCGACATCGTGGGGAACGGGTTGGGGCGCTGGAAGACCATGCCGACGGTGCGGCGGACGGCGACCGGGTCGACCCCGGAGGCGTAGAGGTTCTCGTCGTCCAGCATCACCTTGCCCTCGACGCGGCCGCCGGGGGTGACCTCGTGCATCCGGTTCAGGGTGCGCAGGAAGGTCGACTTGCCGCAGCCGGACGGGCCGATGAAGGCCGTCACGGAGCGCGGTTCGACGGTCATCGAGATGTCGTCGATGGCCTTGTGGCTGCCGTAGTACGCGGAGAGGCCGCTGACGTCGATTCGCTTGGCCATGGAAATCACTGCTTCTTTCTCACGCGGCGGAGCCGCATATCGAATGGGGCGCGGCTTGGTCAGCGGCCGGACTTGGGGGCCTTCCAGCGGGCGATGCCGCGGGCCACCAGGTTGAGGATCATGACGAAGGCGATGAGGACCAGCGCCGCGGCCCATGCGCGGTCGTAGGAGGCCTCGGAACCCTGCTGCCACTGTTGGAAAACGTAGAGCGGAAGTGACTGCTGGGCATCTTCGAACGGGTTGTTGTTGATCGTCTTCGCGCCCCACACCAGGAGCAGCACGGGCGCCGTCTCACCGGTGATACGGGCGATGGAGAGCATCACACCGGTGGTGATGCCGCCGATCGACGTCGGCAGGACGACCTTGAGGATGGTGCGCCACTTGGGCACGCCGAGGGCCAGGGACGCCTCGCGCAGCTCGTTCGGGACGAGCTTGAGCATCTCCTCGGTGGAGCGGACGACGACCGGCATCATCAGGATCGCCAGGGCCATCGAGCCGGCGAAGCCGGACGGGCCGAAGCCGAGGATCAGGATCCATACGGAGAGGATGAACAGGCCGGCCACGATCGACGGGATGCCGGTCATGACGTCGACGAAGAAGGTGACGGCGCGGGCGAGCCGGCCGCGTCCGTATTCGACGAGGTAGATCGCGGTGAGCAGGCCGATCGGCGCGGCGATCAGGGTGGCCAGGCCGACCTGCTCCAGGGTGCCGATGATCGCGTGGTAGATGCCGCCGCCGGGCAGTGCGTCCGGGGTGGTGCCCATCGAGTGGGACAGGAAGTAGACGTCCAGGACCTTGGTGCCGCGGGCGACGGTCTCCCACAGGAGGGAGGCCAGCGGGATGACGGCGATCAGGAAGCAGATCCAGACCAGGCTGGTGGCCAGCCGGTCCTTGGCCTGCCGGGCCCCCTCGACGACCGCGGCCAGCGCGAACGTACCGAAGACGAAGAGCAGGGCGGCGATCAGGCCCCACTGGACGGTGCTGTCCAGGCCGGCGCCCAGTCCGATGCCGCAGCCGGCACCGGCCGCGACCAGCGCGAGGACCGGCGGGGTCCAGCGGGGGAGCCGGGCCTGCCGGAGGGAGACCGGAAGCGGGCTGCCGCCGTTCGAGACCGCGGGGCGGTCGGTCGTCATACTCATGCAGCGGCTCCCGAGTACTCCTTGCGGCGGGCGATGATCAGGCGGGCCGCGCCGTTGACGAGCAGCGTGATCACGAAGAGGACGAGGCCGGAGGCGATCAGGGCGTCCTGGCCGAATTCATCGGCCTCGCTGAACTTGCTGGCGATGTTCTGGGCGAACGTGCCGCCGCCCGGGTCCAGCAGGCTGGTGTTGATGAGGAAGCTGGGCGAGAGGACCGTGGCGACGGCCATCGTCTCGCCGAGCGCGCGGCCCAGGCCCAGCATGGAGGCGCTGATGACTCCGGAGCGGCCGAAGGGGAGCACCGACATCCGGATGACTTCCCAGCGGGTGGCGCCGAGCGCGAGCGCGGCCTCCTCGTGCATCTTCGGGACCTGGAGGAACACCTCGCGGCTGACGCTGGTCACGATCGGCAGGATCATGATCGCGAGCAGGATGCCGACGGTGAACAGCGAACGGGCCGCGCCGCCGCCGTAGGAGAAGATGCCGGTCCAGCCGAGGTAGTCGTCCAGCCAGGTGTAGAGGCCGGTCAGATGCGGGACGAGGAAGAGCGCGCCCCACAGGCCGTAGATGATGCTGGGCACCGCGGCGAGCAGGTCGATGACGTAGCCGAGCGGCGAGGACAGCTTGCGCGGCGCGTAGTGCGAGATGAACAGCGCGATGCCGACCGCGACCGGGACCGCGATGACCATCGCGACCACCGAGCTGACGACGGTGCCGAAGGCGAGCACCGCGATGCCGAACTTGGGCTCCAGCCCGCTGGCGTTCCAGTCCAGCGTGGTGAAGAAGTTGGCCTTGTCGCCGGAGATGGCGAGCACGGAGCGGTAGGTGAGGAAGACCGCGATGGCGGCCATGATCACCAGGACGGCGATACCGGAGCCCCGGGAGAGCCCGAGGAAGATCCGGTCACCGGGGCGGACCGCCTTGCCGGAGACGGCGGAGCGGCCGTCGTCCTCCGGCGGAAGCGGTGTGGCGGATGTCGAGGTAGTGGAATTCATGGATTCTCCGGTCTGCGGAGCCCGGTGGGGACTCCTGGCGCGGCGGTGCACCGGACGGGCGGCGGCCCGAAAGGGGCCCTTGTGAGGGGGCCCCTTCGGCCGTACGGCGGGATGCGGGCCGCCGCCCGGTAGGTCAGGAGATCTTGGCGACGGTCGCGCGGACCTTGTCGGCGATCTCGGTCGGCAGCGGGGCGTAGCCGAGCGCCTTCAGGGCGCTCTGGCCGTCCTTGCTGGAGACGTAGGTCAGGAAGGACTTGGTGGCGGCCAGCGTCGCGGGCTTGTTGCCCTTGTCGCAGGCGATCTCGTTGGTCACCAGGGTGATCGGGTAGGCGCCCTCGGCCTTGGTGGTGTAGTTGAGCTTCAGGGCCAGGTCGTCGCCCTTGCCGACCTGCGTGGCCTCGGAGATCGCCTTGGAGGCGTTGTCGACGGTGGCGTCGACCGGGGCCTTGGCGCCGGTGTCCAGCTTGGCCGTCGGGAGCTTGCCGGCCGTCGCGTACGACAGCTCGAAGTAGGAGATCGCCCCGCTGGTCTGCTTGACCTGCGAGGAGACGCCGGCCGAGCCCGAGGCCGCCTGGCCGCCCTCGCCCTCCCACTTCTTCGCCGGCTCGTGCTTCCAGCCACCGGCGGCCTTGAGGTACTTGGTGAAGTTGTCGGTGGTGCCCGAGTCGTCGGAGCGGTGGAACGGCTGGATCTTGAGGTCCGGAAGCTTCGCGCCCGGGTTCAGCTTCTTGATCGCGGGGTCGTTCCACTTCTTGATCTCCGAGTTGAAGATCTTCGACAGGGTCGGGGCGTCCAGCACCAGGTTGTCCACGCCGGGGACGTTGTAGCCGACCGCGATCGGGCCGCCGACCATCGGCAGGTCGATGGCCTGGCCGCCCTTGCAGACCTGCTTCGACTTCGTGACCTCGTCGGGCTTGAGGGGGGAGTCGGAGCCCGCGAAGGCGGTCTGGCCCTGGAGGAAGGTGGTGACGCCGGCGCCGGAGCCCGTCGGCTGGTAGTTGATCTCGGTGTCCTTGCACGCGCCCGAGTACGCCTGCACCCAGACGTCCATGGCGTTCTTCTGCGCGGACGAGCCGGAGGCGAGCAGCTTGCCCTTGCCCTCGCACTTGATGTTCGACGTCTTGGCGGCCGCACCGCCGCCGCCGGAGGTGTCATCCGAGCCGCACGCGGTCAGGGTCAGGGCACCGGAGACCGCGAGAGCGCCAACGGCGAGGGCGCGAACCCGGTTCTTGCGCTGAAGCTTCACTGTCGAAAGTTCCTTCCTGGGGCGCGCCGCTGCGTCGGCGTGCGAGGTGGTGAGTGGCGGTGGTCACCGCGGTCTGCGATGCCAGCTAGCCGTGTCGCGCTTGCACATCGGGCATGGCGCGCACTCGGTACGGCTGAAATTAGGCAGATCAGGTGAAGCGGCCGATGGAGGGGAGTGAACGCACGGTGAACCTCGGCCATCGGATGGGTGCGGGGGGAGGAGCGCTCGCCGGCTTGCGCGAAACGGCCCGTCGCCCTGTTGAATTACCGGCCGGTATGGCAGCATCCGCGCCTGAGGGACACGCGAATCGGTGCGGAACGACCGGAGGTGGCTGGTGGGGAGCCAGGGGGCACAGCAGGGCGTTCGGAACGTACGGGGTGGGCGGGGAGCATGGGGCGCAAGGGGCGGACGGCTCGTGGCGTGCACCGCTGTCGTCCTGTGCGTGACGGGGTTGCTGGGCGGTACGGCGACCGCCGCCTACGCCGATGACCCGAAGAATCCGTCCGCGGAGACGGGGCGGGCCGCCGACGTGGCAGCGGCCTCGGACGCCGACGCCCGGCGTCTCGACGACGTACGCAAGAAGATCGATGCCCTCTACCGCAAGGCGGAGAAGGCCACCGATGCCTACAACGCCGCCGAGGAACAGGTCGAGCTCCAGCAGAAGGAGATCGTCAAGCTGGCGCGCAGCATCGACACCACCCAGCACCGGCTGGCCGCCCTCAAGCGGCAGGCGGGCGCGCTGGCCAGTGCCCAGTACCGCGGCGGGGGGCTGCCCGCCGAGGCGAAGCTGATGCTCAATGCCGCTCCGGAGGGCTTTCTCGACAACGCCACCCTGGCGCGCAAGGCGCAGCACGCCGCCAAGCGGGTGATCGGCCAACTTTCCCGTCTCAAGGGCGACTTGGAGACGTATTCGGACGCCGCCACGGACCGCTGGGAGAAGCTGGAGGCGAACCGCAAGAAGAAGGAAAGCGCCCAGCGGGACATCAAGAAAAAGATTGAAGCGGCAAAGAAGCTGGAATCCCGGCTGGCCGACAAGGAAAAGGACCGGCTGAAGAAGCTGGAGGACGAGCTGGCCTTCAAGCAGCAGCAGAAGTGGCTGGACTCCGGCGTACTGAAAGACATCAGCAACAAGGCGTCGGCCCCCGGTAAGAAGGCGATTTCGTACGCCACCGCGCAGATCGGCAAGGATTATGTGTGGGGCGCGGAAGGTCCTGACACCTTCGACTGCTCCGGGCTGACCCTGCGGGCGTGGCAGGCCGGGGACCGGACCATTCCGCGGACCTCGCAGGAGCAGTGGCGGCAGCTGCCCCGGGTGGCCCTCAAGGACATGCGGCCGGGCGACCTGATCATTTATTTCTCGGATGCCAGCCATGTCGGCATGTATCTCGGTAATGGCGCGATTGTGCATGCGCCGCGGCCCGGCCGGCAGGTCACGATCACCGGCGCCGGCTCGATGCCGATCCTCGGCGTCGTCCGCCCCGACGGTGAGCGCTGACGCGATGGTGCAGATCACACGCACGATAAATGACCGGATTGTTTGCTGTCCGAGGGTTGCCGGTGCGTAGCTGAATGCACTCAAGCGGGGTGATGTTCGTCATTACCCATTCATCCCTCCCCAGGTCAAATGGCTTATCAGGTGCGGCATATGACGATGGCCGATTGCCGCCGGGCATTCCATCCCCCTCCGTACTGACGCTATGGTCGCCTGTCAGTGCCCGGTGTGCGCCTCCGCTCCTTTGACCGACGAGCGGCGGGGAGCCGGGCACGGTGGTGCGCCGTCGGCGTCCGCCGCACCCCTCGGGGGGAGGGAAGGAAGCAGAGCAATGCCCGTACCCGTACCGCACCAGCGGACGGTCGTGCTGCCGCACCAGGCAGGACCGGTGGACGACGCCTGCGCGGATACCGCGCAGGTCGCCGGCGCGCCGGGCGCGGGAGACGCGACGGCTCACCCGGCCTCGCAGGGCTCTCCGGCGTCCGACCCGCAGCAGCCGGCCGAACAGCGACTTTCGGCCGACCGCGGGGTGCCCCAGCAGGGCCTGACCCTGCTCCTCATCGGCGAGGACCCCAACAGCCATGTCCCCGACATGTGGGACTGGGCGGGCCGCAAGGTACGCCTGCGGACCGCCCGCAACCTCACCGAGGCCGAGCGGCTGCTCACCGACGATGTGCACTGCATCCTGCTCGACCTGCCCCCGCGGCAGCCCCACGACCGCACGGAACGCGCCCCGGGCCACGGCAACGCCCCCGGCGACGAGCTGGGCATGCTGCGCGACGTGCTGCGGATGGCCACCTCGCACGCCGTTCTCGTCCTCACCTACGAGACGGACGCCGAGCGCGCCGCCGATGCCGTACGCGTCGGCGCCCAGGACTACCTCTTCCGCGACGAGCTCGACGGCGCGGTGCTCAGCCGCGCGGTCCGCTACGCCGTCGAGCGCAAACGCGCCGACCTCGCGCAGCGCCAGCTCACCGAGTCGCGGATGCTGGCCCAGGAGAACGCCCGGCTGGAGCGCGGTCTGCTGCCCACGCCCCTGCTCGACGGCTCCGATCTGCGGTTCGCCGCCTGCTACCGACCCGGCCGCAGCCGCGCACTGCTCGGCGGCGACTTCTACGACACCGTCCGCACCCCGGACGGCACCGTCCACGCGATGATCGGCGATGTCTGCGGCCACGGCCCCGACGAGGCCGCCCTCGGCGTCGAGCTGCGCATCGCCTGGCGCGCGCTGACCTTCGCCGGGCTCTCCGGCGACGAGCTGCTGGCCACCCTCCAGAAAGTGCTGGAGCACGAGCGGGCGGACGACGAGATCTTCGCGACGCTGTGCACCGTCGACATCTCCGCGGACGGCCGCCGCGCCGGGCTGTGCCTGGCCGGCCACCCCGCACCGCTGCTGGCCCAGGCCGGTGAGCGCCCGCAGCTGCTGCCGTACGAATTCGGCGGCCCGGCGCTCGGCCTGCTGCCGCATGCCCGCTGGCCGCGCCGGCAGGTGGAGCTGGGCGGCTCGTGGAGCCTGATGATGTACACCGACGGCCTGATCGAGGGCCGGATCGGCAAGGGGAATCAGCGCCTCGGCCAGGAGGGCATGACCGAGCTGGTGAGCCGGCAGATGGCCGCCGGTCTCACGGGCGAGGAGCTGCTGGACGCCTCGGTCAGGGAAGTGCGCGACCTGAACGGCGGCGAGCTGACGGACGACGTGGCCGTCCTGCTGCTGGACCGTCGCTGAGGGGACTGCGGCCCCGCGGTGCCGTCAGCGGGCCGCGGCCCCGCGGTCGAGGGGGCCCGGTCTTCTCGGGGGCCTCCCGCTGGGCTCAGCGGCCGCCGTTGTAGGGCCCGTACGGCCCGTCCGAGCTGGATCCGCCGCGGCGCGGGCCACGGCCGCCGCCGGTGACCTCCCGGAGCGCCGGGCGTACGTCGACGGTGTACACGATCACCGCGATCACGCCGATGACCGGCAGGAACGACATGATCGGGAGAATGAACAGCAGCGCCGTGGCAAGGGCGAGGAAGATCAGCCACATGCCCTTGGTCTGCTTGCTCGCGGCGCGATAGGCGTCCTCGCGGCGCACGGCCGCATCGATCAGCATCACGGCGGCATAGACACCCAGGGCGAGCTGCACCCAGCTCAGAATGCTCTGGAACCCGTAAATCAGCACGCCATACACCGCCCGTTCGCCGGTCGTGTCCTGCTCGGTCCGCGGCGGCCTGTATGCCGCCCATGCGGCCCCACCGTACCCGGACAACGGGCCGGGCACCCGAAGTGTGCCCGGCCCGGCCCGCGGAATGGGGGCCTCAGCGAGAGGTGCGCGCGTGCGCGCCACCCTCGCTGCGTGTGCCCTGCGCCCTCACTTGGCGGACGGCGGGGTGCTCTTCTTCGCCGGCGCGGGGGCCGGCTTGCGCTGCGCGACCGGCTTCTTCGGCGCGGCCGGCTTGGGCTGCGTCGACGGGGTGGCCTTGGTGTCCGCCTTGGCGCCGTTCGCCGTCTGGGGCTTCGGAGCGCTCTTGACGGCCGGCTTCGGCGCGGACTTCGGCGCGGGCTCCGGCTCGATCGCCACCGCGAGGTCCTCGACCTGGTCGGCGGCCTCGCCGCGCCAGGTCGCCACCGCGCCGCGACCGCGCTCGGCCAGCTCCTCGTAGCCCTCACGGGTCCGGACAACGGCCTCGGCCGCGCGGCCCACGCCCTGGAGCGCCAGCTCCTGCGCCTGGTCACGGACCTTCTTGAGGTCGCCGTCCAGCGAGCCCAGCAGCTCGGTCAGCTTGTCCCTGGCGTCCTTGGCCTGCTTGGTGACCAGTGCCTGGACGTCCTTGGGGTCGGTGCTGCGCACGGACTCGAAGCGCTTGGGCGCCTCGACCCGGATCTTGTCGACGAACTGCGGCACCTCGCCGAGCTTCTCGGCAGCCAGGTCGACGGTGCCGGCCAGGGCGTACAGCGGGGTCGCGTCGCTCAGGGCCTTGCGGAGGTCATCGGTGTTGATGGCCATGACGTTATTCCTCCTGGAAACGAAATCGGTTGCTCAGGTGGCGTGCGGGCCGCCGTCGGCCTCTGTCTCAAGGGAGTCCGCGCCGCGCCCGTCCTCAGGTCCGCTCACAACGGTGTCCTTGCCGCCGCTCCCGAGCCCGTTCTCCTTGCGGAAGGACTCGTAGATCTGTAGCAGAACCTGCTTCTGTCGCTCGTTCAGCGCCGGGTCGGTGAGTATCGCGGTCTGCACCTCGACCCCGTCCAGGCCCTTCCGCTCGTCCAGAATCCCGGCCTGGACGTACAGCGTCTCCGCGGATATCCGCAGCGCCTTGGCGAGCTGCTGGAGGATCTCCGCGCTCGGCTTGCGCAATCCGCGCTCGATCTGGCTGAGGTACGGGTTGGACACCCCGGCGGCATCCGCGAGCTGCCGCAGACTCAGCTGCGCCGTGCGCCGCTGCTCCCGCAGGAACTCGCCGAGATTGCCGACGTTGAGTGATGCCATACGTCGATGGTGCCTCGAAGTGCTAACTATTGCAAGCAAGGTGCTAGCTGGAGTGGTCTGGTCGGGTGGGTGGGGCGAGTGCGGCTGAACGGCCGCCCCCGGAAGTGACCGAGTGGAAGTGACCGCGTGGAAGTGACCGAGCAAGGACGGAGCCACCGGCCGGACCCGGCTAGTGGAGCCCCGGTTCCGGCTCCCGGTCGCCGGTGCCGGCCCCCGACGCCTCCACGAGCACCTCCCCGGCGGCCGTCCGCACGTACAGCACCGATCGCCCGGCCCTCTGCCGCTCCACCAGCCCCGCGTCCAGCAGCACCCGCAGATGCCGGCCCACCGACCCCAGCCCCTGCCCGGTCACGGCGACCAGCTGGGTCGTGCTCATCGGCGTCCCGAGCAGCATCAGCAATCCGGCCCGCGCGGTCCCGAGGAGCGCCCCGAGCCCGGCCGGGACGGGCCGCCGGTCGTGGTCCTCGGCGAGCACCCCGAGACACGGGTAGACGACGGCGTACCGCTCCCGTCCCTCCCACGAGACCCACCCGGCCCTCGGCGTCACCGGCATGAACAGCAGCTCGGCCCCGGCGGCGATCTCCCGTGGCGGGTACGCGTTCAGGTTGACCTGGAAGCGGCTCTCCCCGAGCCACCGCGTCCCCGGGCGCAGAGAGTCCAGCACGGCGGCCCAGCCGCCCTGGCTCACCCGCGCGGTCCGCGCGACCATGTCGGCCTCCAGGACGCGCCGCCGACGCTCCCAGTACGGCCGTACGGTCTGTTCCCAGACGTACGTCAGGAGTGCGGTCGCCCGCTCGGGCAGGTCGTCCCGCTCCAGGGCGGCGGGGAGCGGGCCCCGCAGGGACACGCGGAGGTCGGCGCGCGCCTCCCCGGCTCCCGCCGCCCGCACCCGGGCCACGCTGTCCTCGAAGCTCTCCCCGACGCACGAGGTGGGGCAGCAGAAGTCGGCGATCCAGGACGTGCCGAGCGCCGCCCGCACGAGCAGCGCGGTCACCGGGTCGGCCGCGAGGCGCGCGCGGTAGCCGGGCAGGTGCGCGCGCAGCCAGGCCGCCTCGCCCGGGTGGGCGCCGGTCCCCGCGTGCAGCAGCTTCAGGCTTGCGAAGGTCTCGGCGAACGGCGAGAGCACGAACCGGCTGCGGGCGAGGGTGTCGGTGTCGATCTGCCATAAGCCCATGCGTACGACCTTTCGCGTGTCGGCGAAACAGTTAACACGGCCCCGGGCGGCTCCGAGACTCCGACGCATGCGCAGCTACCGCACCCTGTTCCGCACCCCGGAGTTCACCCCGTTCCTGCTCTCCTTCGCCGCCCACGCCGCGGCCCAGACGATCGGCGGCCTGGCCCTCGGCACGCTGGTCTTCCGGGCCACCGGCTCCCCGCTCCTGTCGGCGGTGAGCATGTTCGGCCCGCAGCTGGCGCAGTTGCTGGGAGCCACGTTCCTGCTCTCGGGCGCCGACCGCCTGCCCCCGCGCGCGATCCTTTCCGGCCTCGCCCTCGTCTTCGCGGCCGGTACGGCGGTGCTGGCGCTGCCCGGCCTGCCGGTCGCGGCGGTCTTCGCCGTCGTACTGGCGCAGGGCCTGATCGCGTCCCTGGGCGGGGGAGTGCGCGCGGGACTGCTGAACGAAATCCTGCCGAAAAACGGCTATGTCCTGGGCCGTTCCGTATTCAACATGCTCTGGGGTCTGATGCAGGTGGCCGGTTTTGCGACCGGCGGCGCGCTGCTGGCGCTCCTGACCCCGAGGACGTGCCTGCTCCTGGCGGCGGCGCTGTACGTGCTGTCGGCCCTCGGCACCCGCCTGGGGCTCACGGCCCGTCCGCCGCGCTCCTCGGGCCGCCCGTCCGTCTCCGCGACCTGGCGCACCAACGCCCTCCTGTGGTCCTCGCGCCCCCGCCGTCTGACGTACCTGGGCCTGTGGATCCCCAACGGCCTGGTGGTCGGCTGCGATTCGCTCTTCGTCTCCTACGCCCCCGGGGCGGCCGGGACGCTGTTCGCGTGCGGGGCGCTGGGCATGTTCATGGGCGATGTGACGGTGGGCCGCCTGGTACCGCCCGCGTGGCGCCCCCGTCTGGCGGTCCCGCTGCGTCTGTTGCTGGCGGCGCCGTACCTGTTCTTCGTCCTCCAGCCGGGAGTGGCGCTGTCGGCCGTGGCCACCGCCGTCGCCTCCGTCGGCTACGGCGCGAGCCTCGTCCTCCAGGAACGCCTGATGTCCCTCACCCCCGACGACCTCGCGGGCCAGGCCCTCGGCCTGCACTTCGTCGGTATGTCCACCCTTCAGGGCGTCGGCGCGGCCCTGGCGGGCACGGTGGCCCAACTGACCTCCCCGGCCACGGCGATGACACTGCTGGCGGCCGCCTCGGTCACCGTGACCCTGACCCTCGCGGCGCTGGGCCGGCACGAGGAACGCCGGCCGGCCGCCCCCGAGGCGCGTCCGGGCGTCCCGCCGCAACCCGCCGCCACGGACACGCCCCGGCGCGGCGCCCGACGCGAGGACGCGCAGTGAGCCACCGCCTCGACCGGGGCCCCGCGTGATCCTCGACCGGTACGCCGTACGCCGCCCGCCTCACCTCTCGTCGGGTCAGGGCGGAGCTATCCGGCCCTCTCGGCAGGCCCCCGGGTGCCGATGACGATCGTGGCGTAGAGCTCGTCGGAGTCGGCCACCCGGGGCAGCAGACCGTTGCGGGTGAAGGCCTCGACGGCCTGCGGTGCCTGGCGTTCGCTCGTCTCGACCAGCAGATGGCCCCCTGGTGCGAGCCATTGCGGGGCGTCCGCGGTCACTCGCCGCAGGACGTCGAGGCCGTCCGCGCCGCCGTCGAGCGCCACCAGCGGCTCGTACTCGCGGGCCTCGGGCGGCAGCAGCCCGACCTCTTCGCTCGGCACGTAGGGCACGTTGGCCACCAGGATGTCGATACGGCCCCGGAGGCGGGCGGGAAGCGCGTCGAAGAGGT
The DNA here is from genome assembly GCF_023544705.1 of Streptomyces sp. MCA2. Taxonomy (NCBI): domain Bacteria; kingdom Bacillati; phylum Actinomycetota; class Actinomycetes; order Kitasatosporales; family Streptomycetaceae; genus Streptomyces; species Streptomyces sp. MCA2. The sequence continues at coordinate 157,709 of NZ_JAMJFM010000012.1, read as the reverse complement.
CGCCCTCGTGGACCTCACCGCCGACGGGGGTGAGGTTGCGGCGGGCGCAGCGCACCGCGGCGGGTTCGATATCGGCGGCGTACAGCTCGACCCGGTCCAGGGCGGCGGCCAGTACGGTGCCCACCGCGCCGGATCCGCAGCACAGGTCGACGACGACCGGGGGCCGCCCGGTGCGCGCGGCGGTCCGGCGGCCGAGGCCGACGGCCTGGCCCACGAGGAACTCGGTGCGGCGGCGCGGGACGAAGACCCCGGGATCGACGGTGATCCGCCGCCCGGAGAACTCCGCCCAGCCGACGACGTGCTCCAGGGGGAGGCCGAGGGCGCGCCGCTCCACCATGGCGGCGAGTTCGTCCGCCGTACGCGCGGTGGAGAGGAGCAGCTCCGCCTCGTCCTCGGCGAAGACACAGCCGGCGGCGCGCAGCGTGGTGACGACGGCGGCGCGGGAGAGCGGTGCGGAATCGGGTGCCGGGAGAGGCGAGGAGAGCGCTGATGGGGAGAACGACATCGGAGACGACGGCATGTGAGCCTTTCGGGGCGCCGAGGGCGCTTCCCGGGTCACGTGTGTCGGACGGCCACCTGCATCGGGTGGACCGTACGGGCGTGAGCCGGGAGCGCCTGCCTGATCTGGCGGGGAATCGGTCTCACCTCCTCGGTCGGTCCACTACTGAGGCCGCCACATTACCTGACCTGGGTCGCGGCGCACAGAGGTCTGGGCGCGGGCCGGGTGCCGTGCCCTGCCTTTGCGCGGACTCCGTGGGGGCGCCGCGATGCCGGTGTCAGGGGGCAGGTGGTGCCGGCCCCTCGAGTGCGGGCGGCCGAGGTGCAGGTCCGCTTGGTGGCTACCACCCCCTGTGCGTAAGGCAGTTCGCGCTTCCATTCAATGGCTGGAAAGTGCTTGTCATATCGGAAAGTACTTGTCACGCTGAATGCAGGAAGCCGTGAGAGCGGCAGTCAGGGGGGAACGGCATGGTGGAGTACGCCTCGAAGGACGCGGCGGCCGCACTGGCCCGTGCGCAGGAGCTGAGCGCGACGGTCCGGGACGGCACGAAGTGGTACGTCCGGTATCTGGTGATCTTCGGCTGCGCGTCCGCGGCCCAGGTGCTCTCTGTCGGGCTGTTGGCCCATCCGTACGGGATGGCGATCGGCACCGGTATCGGGGGTGTTACCGTCACCGCGTTGTCGGTCTATGCAGTCCGGCAGCGGGTTTCCCGGCGCGGGTTCGGGTGGTGGCATGCCGGCCTGATGGGGGTGTGGACGCTGCTCTATGTCGCGGTGCTGCTCCTGGGCTTCTGGTATTTCCCCGGGGCTGTGGCGTGGTGGGTGCCCGGTGCACTGGTGGTTGCCCTTCCCGGGCTGATAGGCGGTTACTTGGAGGCCCGGCGGTGACGGACCCGTTTCATGGGGCGCATCCGCGCCACGGGCTCGACGAGGTGATCCACGCACCCGTCCGCTTCTCCATCGTGGCGACCCTGGCGGCCGCCGACAAAGCCGAGTTCGCCTTCGTCCGCGACACCGTCGAGGTGAGCGACTCGGTCCTGTCGCGGCAGGTCGCCACTCTGGAGAAGGCCGGCTATGTCGCCGTCACCAAGGGGTATGTCGGCAAGCGCCCGCGTACCTGGCTCGCCCTGACGCCCGCCGGCCGTGCAGCCTTCGCCGCGCACTGCCAGGCCCTGCGGGCGATAGCGGGCGACGGCGACTGAACGGGGGAGGGCGGCAGACGGAGGACGCCAAGTGCCCGACTCCCGCGCCCTGATGAGCCTTGTTGACTTCGAGCGCACTTCAACTCATAGCGTCCGGGACGGGTTTCCGGAACAGGCCGCCGAGCGGGTGCCGGGAGCTCAGGGAGCAAGGAGGGATCGGGGTCCCTCCGCGATCCGGATCCGTCCGCCGTACGTCCAGGAGGTAGCAGCAGCATGACCACGATGAACATTCCGACGCGTCACCTCGGTGCGCTGGTGGTTTCCGCGCAGGGGCTCGGCTGCATGGGGATGAGCCATGGCTACGGCGCGTCGGACGACGCGCAGTCGGTCGCGACCATCAACCGGGCGCTCGACCTCGGTGTCAGTCTGCTGGACACCTCCGATTTCTACGGGGCGGGGCACAACGAGGAGCTGATCGGCCGGGCCATCGCCGGCCGACGGGACGAGGTGGTGCTGGCGACGAAGTTCGGGTTCGCCAACCGGCTCGGTGAGCCGACCGCGATCCGGGGCGATGCCGCCTACGTACGGGAGGCCTGCGACGCATCGCTGCGCCGGCTCGGGGTCGACCACATCGACCTCTACTACCAGCACCGCGTCGACCCCGACGTACCGATCGAGGAGACCGTCGGCGCGATGGCCGAACTCGTCGCGGCGGGCAAGGTGCGGCACCTCGGGCTGTCCGAGGCGGGCGCGGCGACCCTCCGGCGGGCGCATGCGGTGCATCCCATCGCCGCGTTGCAGAGCGAGTGGTCGCTGTGGACCCGTGATCTGGAGCAGGAGATCGCGCCGGTGTGCCGGGAACTCGGCATCGGCCTGGTGCCGTTCTCGCCGCTCGGCCGGGGCTTCCTGACCGGGCGCTACACCTCGGTGGAGGGGCTGCCGGAGTCCGATGTGCGCCGCAGCCAGCCGCGCTTCGCCGACGGCAACCTGGAGCAGAACCTGGCCATCGTGGACCGGCTCGACGCACTCGCCGCCGAGAAGGGCGTCAGCGCCGGGCAGCTCGCGCTGGCCTGGGTGCAGTACCGCGGGGACGACGTGGTGCCGATCCCGGGCACCCGCCGGGAGAAGTACCTGGAGGAGAACCTCGGAGCGCTCGCCGTCGAGCTGACTGCCGGAGAACTCGCCGCGATCGACGCCGCGGCACCGGCCGGCCGGATCGCCGGTACGCGGTACGACGAGTCCAGCATGGCGTTCGTCAACAGGTGAGGGAGCGGGGGCCGGTGGTCGGCGGTGCCGGTGGCCAGTGCCGGTAACCGGTGGCGCGGGCGGGAGAACTCCGAGGGCCGGGGGGGGCGTTCGCTCACGCCGGCGGCATGGCCTCGTCCCGCGAGAGGACCGTGTCCCGCGGCATGGCCTCCTCCCGCGACATGACCTCGTAGAGGTTGTGGGAGTCGTCGCGGAAGAACAGGCCGCGGGCGCACAGCGGATGATCGGTGCGGCCGTTGTCCGGCTCGGCGGGGTGGCTGCCGTAAAGGATGCCGGCGGCCTGGATGCGGGCGAGGATTCCGTCGAAGGTCTCGGGGTCGACGTCGAAGGCGAGGTGATGGCCTTCGGCGTCCGGCACGGTCATGAAGTCGAGGGTGAGCGTCTCGTTCACCCGGACCGGGGCGAAGTGCCCCAGGCGGCCGGCCGGCGGGAGTTCCGGCAGGTCCATGACCGAGGCGAAGAAGTGGGCGGCCGCGCGGTGGTCGGTGGCCGGGACGATGGTGTGGTTGAGGGTCACGGTTATCAGGTGCTCCCGGGGTGGTGGAGGGCGCCGTGCAGCAGGACGTCGATGAGTTCGTCGGGGGTGAGCGGGGCATCGGCCTCCGCCGCCGGCGTCTGGAGCCGGGTGAAGAGCAGGCCCAGAAACGCGGCGGCGACCTTCTCGGGGCTCAGGCGGAACGCGGCCCGGTCGGGCTCGATCAGTTCGACGACGGCATTGCGCAGAACGGTGACGGATTCGGCCCGGCTGTCCCGCGGCGGACCGTCGGCGTCCCGCCGAGGACGGTCGGAGTCCCGCGGACCGGCCCCGGGCTCGCGGCCGCGGCGGTGCCCGGAGGCGTGGAGGGCGCCGATGACGGTGCCCAGGCGTTCCAGATGGGCGCGCAGCGCCTCGGCGGCTTCGGTCAGCCGTCCGGCGAGCGGCTCGTCCAGGGAGATCGAGGCGAGCTCGCGCAGGAAGTGGTCCGTGCCGACCGCCTCGGCGACACACGCGTCCAGCACCTCGTCCTTGTCCTTGAAGGCCCGGAAGATCGTGGCCTCGCCGATCCCGGCGGCGCGGGCGATCTGGCTGGTGGTGACGGCCGCGCCGTACTCCGCCACGAGCGGCAGCGCGGCGGCCACGATCATGGCCCGGCGCTCCTCGACGCTCATGCCGGGGGCGCGTCGGCGGGAGGGTGGGGGTGTCATGGCTCCACGCTACGGAGTGAGTACTCACTCCGTCAATGGCCGGGCGCATCCGTCCCCCACTCCTTAGACTTCTTGCAGCGCGACAAGGCCGGTGCCGACGGCCGCTGTTCAGGGCCGCCGCCCGTACGGAAGGACGGCGCGCCATGGACTGGAAGCTCGAACTGGTGCCGATCCCGGTGGCCGATGTGGAACGGGCGAAGCACTTCTACAGCGAGCAGATGGGCTTTGCCGTCGATCACGACATGCGCGTCGGCGACGAGGTGCGCATCGTGCAGCTGACGCCGCCGGGGTCGGGCTGCTCGATCGTCATCGGTGCGGGCGACGGTGTCACGGAGGTGCGGCCCGGGTCGGTGCAGGGGATCCAGCTGGTGGTCCCCGATATCGCCGCGGCCCGCGCGCAATTGGTCGCACGAGGGGTGGACGCCGGCCCCGTCCAGCATGTCGAGAACGGGGCGATGGCCGACGGCCCCGGCGGGGCATGGAACTCGTTCGTCTACTTCAGCGACCCCGACGGCAACGGCTGGGCGCTCCAGGAACGGCCCCCGGAGGACTGAGGGTGGGGAGCGGCGGGCTCCTAGGATCGGTGGATGACGACGGTTCAGGAAGAGTTTCTGCGGACCTTTCATGCCGCGCATCCCGCGGTGACCGTGCAGGCGATGGCCCATGGGCGGGCCGAGGGCGGCCGCTCCAGTTACGAGATCCTGCGGGACCGGGTGGCGGCGTGCGGCCGGGTGCTGGATCTCGGCTGCGGCGACGGGCTGTTGCTGGAACTCCTCGCTGCGGGGGAGGCCGGTGCCCGGCGCGCGCTCGCCGGGATCGACCTGTCCGCCGAGGAGTTGACCCTGGCGCGGGGCCGCCCCGGCGTCGGGCGGGCGGACCTCCGGGTCGCGCGGGCACAGCAACTGCCCTTCCAGGACGGCCGGTTCGACGGCTGTGTCTCCCATATGGCGTTGATGCTGATGAGCGAGGCGGAGCAGGTCGCGGCGGAGCTGGCGCGGGTGCTGGAGCCGGGCGGGACGCTGGCCGTGGTCGTGGGGGGCGGGCCGGCCGGCGGTGAGGCCTACGAGCTGTTTGTGCGGCTGCTGAAGCCGCTGTTCCAGGGGGCGCCGGCGGGGCGACGGATGCCGCCGCTGGGGGACCGGCGGGTGCGGGACCGCGAGGGCTTCGACGCGGTGTTCCGTCCGGCCGGGTTCGGACCCGTGGAGTGGGAGACCGTACGGATCGACCTGTCCGGTCCGCCCGAGCAGGTCTGGCGGACCGTCGGCACCACCTACGACCTGGGAATGCTCGATCCCGCGGTCACCGCCGGGCTGCGGGCCCGCTTCGAGGCGGAGTCGGCGGCGATGGCGCTGCCGGACGGCCGTGTTCCGTGCGCGATGCGCGTGCATGTCGCGACGGCGGTGCGGCGCGGCTCCTGAGGGGTGCGGGGGCGCCGGTACGGCCGGAGGCGGCGGAGGCGCGTCACGGGAGCGGCGGCCCTCGGGCCTCGGCGCGCGGCGGCCGCCGCGGCGCGCGGCGCCCGGCCCGGCGCGCGGCGCCCGGCCCGGCGGCGGTCGCGGCAGTGTGGCCGCGCCGACGGGCCGGGCCGGGCCGGGCGCCGGTGACCGGGCTGACGGACGGGTCAGCCGCCGTACGGACGGGCCGCGCGGGCCTCGCGGAGGGTCACCGCCCACCACGTCAGCTGGTCGAGCAGGGTGTCGGCGGCCTGGGTGGCGGGGGCCGGGTCGCGCAGCCGGCCCGCGTCGTCGAAGAGGTTGCCCGCCAGCGTGAAGCTCACCGAGTCGCGCACCGTGGTGGCATGCAACTCGGCGAAGACCAGCCGTAGTTGTTCCACGGCACGCAGGCCGCCGGAGATCCCGCCGTACGAGACGAAGCCGACCGGCTTGGCCTGCCACTGGCGGTGCAGCAGGTCGATGGCGTGCTTGAGCGGGGCCGGGAACGAGTGGTTGTACTCCGGGGTGATCACGACGAACGCGTCCGCCTCGTCGACGCGCTTGGCGAAGGACTCGTACTCCTCGCTGCCGTAACGGAGTTCGTACGGGCGGACGGTGTCGAGGTCGATGACGTCCACGTCGATGTGTGCGTGGGTTTCGGCGTGCCGGGTGAACCAGTTCGCGATGACGGGCGCGAACCGGCCCTCCCGGGTGCTGCCGATGATCACTGCGAGGCGGTAGGGGTGCTCGGACATGTGGGGCCCTTCGTGGGGTGACACGTGAGTCGGTGAGCGGCGTGGTGCCGTCGGGACTCGACGCTAGGACCTCAAGCGAACTTGAGGTCAAGCATCCCCGGGTGCCCTGCCTCGGGCGGCGTGGAGTGCCATGCCTCGGGTCTCTCCTGCGGACGGCCCGGCAGGGCCTCGCCCCACCGGGCCGTCCGTCGGGGGCTCGTCTGCCGGGCCGCCTACCGGGCCATCTGCCGGGTCACGCCCACCGGGCCGTCTGCCGGGCCGCCCGGGGGATCACTCCGCCCCGAACTGCTTCAGCAGCTCCGTCTTCTCGAACATCCGGGCCGTCTCGATCGCGGAGGGGGTGCCCGCCGACGGGTCCGCGCCGTGTGCCACCAGGACCTTGATGACCTCGTCCTCGGCCTTGAAGACCGCGCCGGCCAGCGGGGTCTGGCCGCGGTCGTTGGGGCGGTCGGCGTCGGCACCGCGCTGCAACAGGGCCTCCACGGTGGCGGGGTGGCCGTGGTACGCCGCCAGCATCACGAGCGAGTCGCCCTTGTCGTTCGTCAGGTTGGCGGGGACGCCCGCGTCCACGTACGCGGCGACGGTGTCGGTGTCGCCGTGCCGTGCGAGTTCGAACACCTTCGCCGCGAGCTGCAACACCTCGGGGTCGTGCGCGTGCTCGATCGCCTCGGGCCCCTGCGGCTCGGGATTCGCGTCGCTCATGGTCGCCGGCCTCCTGCTGTCGTGGGTGGTTGCGTGCGTGCACTGTGTCATCGCCACCTTATGCAGGCCGGCGGGCACGAGTGCCGGTGCCGGCCGTGGCGAGGCGGTCGTTGTGGCTGCCCCTACCCGCTGCACACGGCCACAGCCGCACCCGTCAGAACGTCGCGCGGATTTCCCCCACCCGCGCGGCGCCGCCGAAGAGCGGGGCGTCCTCCAGGCGGGTCAGGACGGGGGCGTCGAGGCCCATCAGGCGCAGGGTGCGGGCGAGGACCGGGCCGAGGGTGCGGGTGGCACCGTCGTCGATCTTGAAGGCGAGGGCGCGGCCGTCGGGGAGGGCCAGGGCCTGGACGGCCTCGGCGCCCATCTTGGCGAGGGTGCCCGGGAGGGCCTGCATCAGCCAGGTGTCGGGGCGCCGGGTGCCGGCGACGTACTCCGGGTGGGCGCGCATCGCGTCCGCGACCCGCCGCTCAGGGGTGCCGGGCGCGGCCTGGACGAAGTACTGGAAGGCGCGGGCCAGGCCGGTCAGCGACAGGGACAGCAGCGGCGCCCCGCAGCCGTCGGTGCCGACGTGCGCGGTGTCCTCGCCGCTCGCGGTGCGGACACCGTCGGCCACCAGCTGTTGCAGCGGGTGCGCCCGGTCGAGGTACGAGGCGAGCGGCCAGCCGTTGAGCGCGGAGGCGGCCAGCATCGCGGTGTGCTTGCCGGAGCAGTTCATCGTGAGGCGTTCGCGGACCTGGCCCGCGGCGAGGTACGCCTCCGCCTCCTCCTGGTCCAGCGGGAGGTCCGCCGGCGTCTGGAGATCGCCGGGGGTCAGACCGTGCTCGGCCAGCATGGTCCGTACGAGAGCGAGGTGGAAGGGCTCGCCGGAGTGGCTCGCGGCGGCCAGGGCCAGCCGCTCGCCGGAGAGGTCCAGGCCCGCCCGCAGCACCGCCGCGGCCTGCATCGGCTTGTTCGTGGAGCGGGGGAAGACCGGGGCGGACGCCTCGCCCAGCGACCACTCCACGCTGCCGTCGGCGGCGAGCACCACCAGCGAGCCGCGGTGCCGGCCCTCGACGAAGCCGGAGCGGACGACCTCGGCCAGGACGGGGGAGACGGGAGCAGGCGCACCTTCCGTGGACCCGGGGGAGCCAGGGGCTTCCTGGGTCGGTGCGGATATCGGCGTGGGCGAGGTCATCGGCGGCCTTCCGGGAGGTGATCTGTCGCCCCCCGGAGGCTTGTGGCCCGGTCAGGACAGCAGGTCGTCTACTTGCGCTTCGCCTTCACGGTACCTGCGGGCAATTTCCGCGCTGCAATCGTCGGTGGTGCGCTGCAACGACTGACGGCGGCGCGAGACCTGCTGCTCGTAGCGGATCAGCCGGCCCATGGCGTCATGCAGCTCCTGGTCCGTACGCGCGGTGAGATCGGACAGCTCGACCTCGCCGAGCATCTCCTCGGCGAGCCTGCGGTACTCCTCGCTGTGCGGCGTGCCGACCGTCACGTGCCGGGCCGAGGAGCGGTGCCGCGACGGCAGGTCCGTCAGGATCTCCGGCAGCCGGTCCAGGAGCGGTGAGTGCTGGGCGCTGCGGCGGGCGAGCTCGGCCCGCAGGATGTCGATCCGGCCCTGCAACAGCCGCCGCAGATAGCTGAGATCGGCCTCTTCCTGTTGTGAGTCGCGTCGTACCACCCGCAGCTCGGGCAGTCCCAGACCGGACAGATCGGGTGTGGTGGCCGGACGGCAGTGGTCGCGCTGCTGCGGGGGGCGGGGTTGCTGAGCCTGGCCTGCCTGGAGCATGGGGCCGTCCTCGGTGCCGGGCGGCTCGACGCGAGCCGTTGCCGTGGTGGTCAGGGCGGTGGGGGGTGGTGGGGTGGCTGCCGGACGTGTGGTGTCTGCCGTGGGGGCGGTGGAGGTCGTCCGACCGTTCGGTGTCGTACGGGCGGGTGGTACGGGACCGGGTGTCTGTCCGGCGCCGAGAGTGCTCATGGATCGTTCCGTCCCCTCGTCCGGTGCCGCTTCCTGGGCATGTTGTCCATGAAACGCACCACGTGCACGCATCGTGCCACTCTGGGCGGTCCTTCCGCAGGGCCATGGCACCCGAACGGCCCCCGTAGGGGCACGGCTGTCCGAAGGAGGTGGGCCGCCCGGCATGATGGCGGGTATGCGAGCTGTGGTGCAGAGGGTTGACGGCGCACGCGTCGAGGTGGCGGGCGAGACGGTCGGGGAGATCGTCGGTGAGGGGCTGTGCGTGCTGGTGGGGGTCACGCACGAGGACACCCCGCAGAAGGCGGCGCAGCTCGCCCGCAAGCTGTGGTCGGTGCGGATTCTCCAGGGCGAGAAGTCCTGCTCGGACACCGCGGCGCCGCTCCTGGTGATCAGCCAGTTCACTCTCTACGGTGACGCCCGCAAGGGCCGCCGTCCCACCTGGAACGCCGCGGCCCCGGGGCCGGTCGCCGAGCCGCTCGTCGACGAGGTCGTCGCACAGCTGCGGGCGCTGGGTGCCCAGGTGCAGACCGGCAGCTTCGGAGCCGACATGAAGGTGTCCCTGACGAACGACGGGCCGTTCACGGTGCTGGTCGAGGTGTAGGCCCGCACTCCGGGTGCCCCGCGCGGGGCACCCGGGCGGCCGTACGTCCGGGGGCGGTCCTACGGCTCGACGACGGTCTCCTGTGCCGCCGCCGTGCCGCCCGCCATCAATGGCGCGTCCACCGGGACGTTCCGCTTGACCAGGGCGAGCGCGATCGGGCCGAGCTCGTGGTGGCGGGCCGAGGTGGTGATGAAGCCGAGCTGCCGGCCCTCCTCGCCGTCCGAGGCGAGGCGGACGGGGGTGCCGTGCGGCGGCAGATGGACCTCGCTGCCGTCCAGGTGCAGAAAGACCAGCCGGCGCGGCGGCTTGCCCAGGTTGTGGACCCGGGCGACGGTCTCCTGGCCGCGGTAGCAGCCCTTCTGGAGGTGTACGGCGGTGCCGATCCAGCCCAGCTCGTGGGGGATGGTGCGGTGGTCGGTCTCCAGGCCCAGCCGGGGGCGGTGGGCCTCGACGCGCAGTGCCTCCAGCGCCAGGACGCCGATCGCCGGGCCCTTCGCCGCGGCGAAGGACTCCAGGTCGGTGCGCGGCAGGAACAGATCGCGGCCGTGCGCGGTCTCGCGTACGACGGCGTTCTCGGGCACCTCGGCGATGGAGCCGGCCGGCAGATGGACGACGGCGATCTCGTCCGTGCGGTCGGCGACCTCGACCCGGTAGAAGAACTTCATGCTCTCCAGGTAGGCGATCAGCGCCTCCTGGCCGCCCGGTTCGGTGTGCATCCAGGTCGTCTCGCCGTCGTCGACGAGGTAGACCGCATGCTCGATGTGGCCGTGCGCGGAGAGGATCAGCGCCTCGGTGGCGTGGCCGGGCGCGAGGTCGCTGACGTGCTGGGTGAGCAGCAGGTGCAGCCAGCTCAGCCGTTCGGCGCCGGTGACGGTGACCACGCCGCGGTGGGAGAGGTCCACGAAGCCGGAGCCGTCGGCGAGGGCGCGCTGCTCACGGAAGAGGTCGCCGTAGTGCGCGGCGACGCCTTCGTCGGGCGCCTCGGCGGGGACGGCGCCGGGCAGCGACAGAAGAGGGCTGGCGGGAGTGTGTCGCAGCATGGGGCCAGCCTACGACTCGCCGGTGACAGCCTCAGCCGTCGCCCTCCGCCGCCTTGTCGCGGCAGGCCGCACAGCGCCCGAAGATCGCGAAATGCTTCATGTCCGTATCGAAGCCGAACTGTTCGTGCAGCTGCGCCGTGAACGGCTCGGCCACCGACAGATCCGCCTCGATGACGTCCGTGCAGTCCCGGCACACCAGATGGATGTGGTGGTGGCGGTCGGCGAGGTGGTAGGTGGGGGCGCCGTGCCCGAGGTGGGCATGGCTGACCAGGCCCAGCTCCTCGAGGAGTTCCAGGGTCCGGTAGACCGTGGAGATGTTCACGCCGCCCGCCGTCTTGCGCACCTCGGTGAGGATGTCGTCAGGGGTGGCATGCTCCAGTCTGTCCACAGCCTCCAGCACGAGCTGACGCTGCGGGGTCAGGCGGTATCCGCGCCTGCGGAGGTCGCTCTGCCAGTCGGTGGTCACCACACAGCCAGTGTAGAAGGGCGGGCGGCGGGTGTGCGTGGCTTGCCCGCCTCAGCCGCCCTTCCGTACACCGCGCAGATAGCGGGCCAGGTCGCTGACGGCGGCGGGGTTGCGGGGGCTCTCGACGAGTTCGGCGTAGTCCATGACGTAGATCCGGTGGTGCTTGACCGCCGAGACGCCGGCGAGCGGCCGATAGGACTCCAGGAACGCCTTCTTCCGCGCGGCGGAGGTGTCTCCGTAGTTGTTGATCACGATGACGTCGGGGTCGCGGTCGACGACGGTCTCCCAGCCCACCGTCGTCCAGGAGTCCTTGAGGTCCTTCATGACGTGGTCGCCGCCGGCCTTGGTGATGATGTCGTGCGGTCCGGCGTACTTGCCCGAGGTGAACGGCTTGTCGCGGCCGTCGTCGTAGAGGAAGACGGACGGACGCCGGGCGGGTGCGGGGGCCTTGGCGGCGGCGTCGGCCACCTGCTTCTGGTACTTCTTCACCAGGACCTCGGCCCGGTCCTCGACGCCGAAGATCTTCCCGAGCGTCGTCAGGTCGGTGTAGAGCGCCTCCAGGGGCGGCATGACGCCGCGGGCGGCGCCGTCCGTGCCGTTGTGGCAGGACTCGGTCAGGACATAGCTGCCGATGCCGAGCTTCTTCAGTGCGGCGGGGGTCAGGCCGTTGTCCTCGCCGAAGCCGTAGTTCCAGCCCGCGAAGACCAGGTCGGCACGGGCGTCGAGGGCCATCTCCTTGGTGAGCGCCTTCTTGGAGAGCCGGGGGACCTTGTCGTACGCGGCCTTCCAGGGGAGGCCGTCGAGATCGCCCTTGTCGTCGGGCATGACGTAGCCGGCCATCCGGTTCTCCAGGCCGAGCGCGAACATGATCTCGGTGATGCCGACGTCGTTGGTGACGACCCGGCGCGGGGCCTTGTCGTACGTGGTGCGGGTGCCGCAGTTCTCGATGGTGACGGGGTAGCGGCCGGAGGCCTTGGCGGGGTGCCGGCCGGCGGCGTCGTCGCCGCCGTCGCCGGAGACCTTCGCGCCGCAGCCGGTCAGGGCGAGCGCGAGGGCGAGGACGGTGAACGGGGCGGTGGAGCGGCGCATGGCGGGGTCCTCAGGAGTCGGCGGCGCGGGTGGCGGCGGGGGCGGCGAGACGGTCGAACAGCAGCTGGACGGCGCCCGATTCGGGATGCCGTACGCGATGGGCGCGGACGCCGAAGACCTCGGCGAGCAGCTCCGGGGTGAGGACGTCGTACGGCGGGCCGGCGGCCACGATCCGGCCGCCGTCGATGACGTACAGCTCGTCGCAGTGCACGGCCGCCAGGTTGAGGTCGTGCAGTGCGGTCAGCACCGTCAGCCGCCCCCCGGACTCCGTCCGGGCGGTGCCCCCAGCCCTGACCAGCGCCAGCACCTCCAACTGCTGGGCGATGTCCAGGTGGTTGGTGGGCTCGTCGAGGACCAGCACCTGCGGGTCCTGGGCCAGCGCGCGGGCGATCAGCACCCGCTGCTTCTCACCGCCGGACAGGCTGAGGAAGCCGCGCCCGGCCAGATGGTCCGCGCCGACCCGGGCCAGCGCCCCCGCGCACCGCGCACGGTCCTCGGCGCTCGCCCGGCCCGCGCCGCGCTGATGCGGCAGCCGCCCCATCGCGACGACCTCGGCCACGGTGAAGTCGAACTCCGTACTGGCCTCCTGGGGCAGCGCGGCCAGCAGCCGCGCCCCCTCGCGCGCGTCCATGGCGTGCAGGTCCGCGCCGTCCAGCCGTACGGTCCCGGCGGCCGGGCGCAGCGCGCGGTAGACACAGCGCAACAGGGTCGATTTGCCGCTGCCGTTGGGGCCGACCAGGCCGACCATCCGGCCGCTGCCGGCCCGTAGCGTGAGGTCGTGGACGAGCCGGTTCCCGGCCACCTCCACGGACAGGCCGGTGATGTCGAGCCGCATCAGGCGCCGCCTCCGAAGGTGTAGCCGCGCCGCCGCATCAGCAGGACGAAACAGGGCACGCCGATGACGGCGGTGAGCACGCCGACCGGCAGTTCGACGGGCGCCAGCAGCACCCGCGAGAGCAGATCCACCCACACCAGCAGCACCGCGCCGAGCAGCGGCGCGACGGCCAGCACCCGGCGGTGGCCGGCACCGACCAGCATCCGCGTCACATGCGGCACCATCAGCCCGACGAAGCCGATCGCGCCGCTGACCGCGACCACCGCGCCGGTGACGGCGGCCGCGACGACGAACAGTTCGCGGCGCAGCCGGGGCGCGTCCACGCCGAGCGCGGCCGCGGTCTCGTCGCCCATCGCCAGCGCGTTCAGCCGGCCCGCGGAGAGCAGCAGATGGGCCAGCGCGGCGGCGACCGCGACGGCGGCGATCGGCACCGAGTTCCAGCCGGCCCCGCTCAGGCTTCCGAGCAGCCACATCATCGCCGAGCGGGCCGCCTCACCGCGGTCGGCGCTGAACACCATGAGGGTGGTGACGGCGGAGAAGCCGTAGTACATCGCGGTGCCGGTCAGCACCAGACGCAGCGGGGTGAGCCCGTGGGCGGTGCGGGCGGCCGCGTAGACCAGGGCCATGGCGATCAGCGCGGAGACGAACGCCGACACCGACAGCGCCCAGACGCCCAGTGCGCCGAGCGTGCCGAAGAGCAGGACGGCGTTGGCCCCGACGGCGGCGCCGGAGGAGATGCCGAGGACGAACGGATCGGCGAGGGCGTTGCGGACCAGGGCCTGCACGGCGACACCGATGGCGGAGAGCCCGGCGCCGACGACGGCCGCCAGGACGGCCCGCGGGAAGCGCAGCTCCCACACGATGGTGTACGCGGAGACCTCGTCCGGCGAGATGGTGCCGCCGGTCAGCCCGGCGCCCAGATAGCGCACCACCTGGGCCCAGCTCAGCCCGGCGGCGCCCAGGCCGGCCCCGCACAGCAGGGAGCCGAGCAGGACGGCCGTGAGGACGGCGACCAGGGGCGGCAGCGGCAGCCGCCGGGGCGGCGGCGGTGCGCCGGTCCCCGCCGTCGTCGGATGGGTGGTGGGGCTCGCCACGGTCGGTCGGCCGCCTCGGGGTCGGGCCGCGTCCGTACGTACCGAGGGCGGCCCGGGACCGCGCTGGTCCGGCGCGTCCCCTCGCAGTCCACGGCGAGTTGAGCGGAAGCGTCGCGCACCACGGGCAATCGGGCTTGCGGAAGGAGACCTTCCGCCTACCGTTGCGGGTCAGCGCCGGACTTCGACCGGCTTCCCCCGCGGGGCGCTGGCGGGGAGAGCGGGGCTCTCCCGTTGTGCTTACGGGTTGTAGGGCGTGCCGTCGGGACGGAAGAAGGAGACGCCGTCGGGCATGTCGTCCGGGAGGTTCTCCGCCCACTCCTGGAGGTCGGCGACCTTCTTCAGATGCGCCGACATGTAGGGCCGCAGCGGCACGTCCGGGGTGGACTTCTCGCCGACCCACATCAGGTCGCTGTTGACGTAGCCGTAGAGCCGCTTGCCGCCGCTGTACGGGCCGGAGGCGGCGGTGCGCGCGATGGCGTCGGTGGCCAGGTCGATCTGCGGCTTCTGATCCGCCAGTTCGCCGTACCAGACCTCCACCACGCCCTGGTCGCGGCTCATCACGATCTCGACCTTGCGGTCCGCGTCGATACGCCAGAAGCCGCTCTCGCTCTCCAGCGGGCGGACCTTCTTGCCCTCGGCGTCGAGCACCCAGCTGTGCGAGGTGTACTCGAGGAAGTCACGGCCGTCGTGGGTGAAGCTGACCTCCTGCCCGAAGTTGCACTTCTCGGTGCCCGGGAATTCGGCGACGCCGGCGCCCTCCCAGTTGCCGAGGAGGAAGGCGAGCGGCACCAGGGCCGGGTTCAGGTCGGACGGGATCTCGATCATGAGAGCTCAGACGATCTATGTGGAGGGGAATCGGCAGGGGCGCACGGGACGCTCCCATGAGGCCGGCGGGCTGCGCCACCCGGCGGAGCCGGTGGAGCCGGTCAAGCGATGGCTCAGCGCTGGCCCTGGTAGAGCTTCTTCCAGGTCAGACCGGCGAACGCGACCACGGCGATGCCGACCAGAACCAGCAGGGTGGTGAAGAATGCCTCAAGCACGAGCGCGCTCCTTGAACGGAGTGAGGGTGTACGGACCGCCTGAGAGTCTAGTCGGCGGCGGGGACAACGGCGCTGTGAGGTCCACCGCGCCTACTCTTGCCCCATGGCGAAGAAGCTCGTGATCAAGGTAACGGCGGGTGCGGATGCGCCCGAGCGGTGTTCGCAGGCGTTCACGGTGGCGGCGGTGGCGGTGTCCAGCGGCGTCGAGGTGTCGCTGTGGCTGACCGGGGAGTCGGTGTGGTTCGCGCTGCCGGGGCGGGCGGCGGACTTCGAGCTGCCGCATGCGGCGCCCCTGCCGGAGCTGATCGACGGGATCCGCGCCGGTGGCGGCGCGATCACCGTCTGCACCCAGTGCGCGGCCCGGCGGGACATCGAGCAGAAGGATCTGATCGAGGGGGCCGGGATCGCCGGTTCCCAGCTGTTCGTCAGCGAGATCATGCCGGACGACGTCCAGGCGCTGGTGTACTGAGGGCGCGGGCGTACTGAGGGCGCGGGCGTACTGAGGGCGCCGGTGTACTGAGGGCGCCGGTGGGCTCAAGCCCGTGGGCGCCCTCGCGCGCCTACTGGGGGTGCTTGTCGTCGCCCCGGTCGTCCAGCTCGCGCCACCAGCGGTCGGACTCGGGGTCGCCGGACTCGTCCCACCAGCGCTCTCCGGGCTCCCGGCGGTTGCCGATGATCGCCGCGACGGGCGGAATGACCATGGCGACGACGCACATGCCCACCGCGGCCGGCACCGACCACAGCCGCACCACGCCCCAGGCCAGCACGAACAGCACCAGGCACACGCCCATCAGGACGAAGTACCTGCGATGGCGGCGCTGTACGGGCGACCGGCGGTGCGCGTCCATGAATCCACCGTAAGTCCGCGCGGGGCAGGACAGAAGTCGGCGGGGGACACCTCGCCGGGGCCGTGAACGGCACGGAGGGCCGCATCCCCGGCCAAGGCGTCCAAACCCCCGGGGTGCGGCCCTCCGGCCGTCCGCATCGTGGCGACGGCCCCTACTGCGGAGCGCGGCCACGTCCGCCGTCAGACAGCGATGGCAACCTCCGCCAGACCGCCCTGCTGGGCGACGACGGTGCGGTCGGCGGTGCCGCCCGGGACGAGCGCACGCAGCGTCCAGGTGCCCTCGGCCGCGTAGAAGCGGAACTGTCCGGTCGCGGAGGTGGGAACCTCGGCGGTGAATTCACCGGTGCTGTCCAGGAGGCGGACGTAACCGGTGACGGGCTCGCCGTCGCGGGTCACGCTGCCCTGGATCGTGGTCTCACCGGGCTTGATGGTCGAGGCGTCCGGGCCGCCTGCCTGTGCTCCACACATAGGGGTACTTCCTTGAGGGGTTCGGAGGAGAAGCTTGCTTGCTTACTTGGCGGCGCCGAGCTCGATCGGCACGCCGACGAGCGAGCCGTACTCGGTCCAGGAGCCGTCGTAGTTCTTGACGTTCGGCTGGTCGAGGAGCTCGTGCAGCACGAACCAGGTGAGCGAGGAGCGCTCACCGATGCGGCACAGGGCGATGGTGTCCTTCGACAGGTCGACGCCCTCGTCCTCGTAGAGCGCCTTGAGCTCGGCGTCGGACTTGAAGGTGCCGTCGTCGTTGGCGTTCTTCGACCACGGGATGTTGCGGGAGGTGGGGATGTGCCCCGCCTTCTGCGACTGCTCCTGCGGGAGGTGGGCCGGGGCGAGGAGCTTGCCGGAGAACTCGTCGGGCGAGCGGACGTCGACCAGGTTCAGGTCGCCGATCGCGGCGATGACCTCGTCACGGAAGGCACGGATGGAGCTGTCCTGGGCCTTGGCCTGGTACGCGGTGGCCGGGCGCTCGGGCACCTGCGCACCGTCGACCAGGTCGCGGGAGTCCAGCTCCCACTTCTTGCGGCCGCCGTCGAGCAGCTTGACGTTCTCGTGGCCGTACAGCTTGAAGTACCAGTACGCGTAGGCCGCGAACCAGTTGTTGTTGCCGCCGTAGAGGACGACCGTGTCGTCGTTGCCGATGCCCTTGGCGGAGAGCAGCTTCTCGAAGCCCTCCTGGTCGACGAAGTCACGGCGGACCGGGTCCTGGAGGTCCTGCTTCCAGTCGATCCGGACGGCGTTCTTGATGTGGTTCTTGTCGTAGGCCGAGGTGTCCTCGTCAACCTCGACGATCACGACCTTCGGGTCGTCGATGTGGGCCTCGACCCAGTCGGCGTCTACGAGGACGTCGCTACGGCTCATGTTCTTCTCCTCCGGGGCAGTTGCGGGGGGTAGTGGCAGAGATGCACGCGGGTACGACGGGTGTGCGCCGGTGGCTTCCGGACGGGGGTTCCGGAGCGGCGCTGCGCCGGGACGCGTGAGGGCACGGCCTCGACGGCCGGCCGGGGGCTGGGAGCACCTCCCAGCGGGAGCTGGGGGAGGGTGCGCAAGGCCCGTCAGACAGGGCGACAGAGCATGGCGGCGACGCGGCACAGGTCTACTGCCCGCCGCTTCGTCAGTACCGCACGTCCCCGCGGACGGAGACCGCTCAATGAGCTCTGCATGCCACCGATCGTAGGGACGCGGAGCGGGGCGTGTCACCGGCGTGTCGAATGGCGAGACGCGTTTGTCCGCGATGTGGGATGGGGTGCTGCGTCGGCCGGTCGCCCACGGGCCTCCGGCGCCCGTACGCCGGTGGGGGGTCTGGCGTACGGACTCGGGCGTCTCAGGAATTGGACGGCGGTGCGGATCGGACGGCGGACCGGTGGGGCGGCCCGCCGCGGGCGTCCGGTCAGCCGGGGAGCTTGACGTTCTTGCCGGCGGCGGAGATCGAGATGCCGTCGGGCATCGTCACGACCTTCTCCAGCTTCAGGTTGCCGGGCAGCTGGTCCAGCTTCCAGTCGTGGTCGGTCTGGGCGCGCACCTTGCTCTCGCAGCCCGGGACGGCCTTGCACATCGCGGGGAGGCCGTCGGCGCGCAGCCGCACGGTGTTGCCGCCCACGATCGTGAGGGAGCCGGTCACGTCCAGCGAGCTGAGGAGCGGGAGGTTCGGCGAGATCTTGACCTGGCTGCGGCCGTTCTTCTGCCCGGCGTAGGTGATCTTGACGCCGCCGCCCGCCGCCTTGGTCAGGTCGGCGTAGTTGAGCCGGGCGTTGCCGGTGGCCGTGGCGGCGCTCTCGATGGAGGTGTAGTCGCTGGTCAGCGTGACGTCGTGGAACTGTGCCGACAGCTGGTCGATGCGCAGCGTGTGCCCCTCGGCGCGGGCCTCGATGCCCCCGAGGTCGGCGTCCACCTCCTGGAGGCTGCGGCCGGCGACCTGGGTCAGGAACGGGAAGCCCTTGATGGCGACCTCCGGGGTCCTGCCCAGCCCCTGGCTGCTGCGGATCTTGTCCGCGGCCATGTCCTCGGCGAGATTCACCGCCACCCGGTCGGCGGCCACGAACAGCCCGCCGAATATGACGATGATGATCAACAGCACGCGAAGTGCACGCATCGAACCACTTCCCCCACACCTGGGCCGGATCACGGCCGCGTCCGTACAGGCCCCCTGCCTGCGCTCCGTATCGCTCACGGACCTGCGGATATCGGCCTGCGGGGGCTACCCCAGCGTCCGCCCCAGGACGTACACCGCGGGCGCGGCCAGCGCCAGCGGCAGGGCCACACCGGCCGTCATGTGGACGAAGCGGGACGGGTAGTCGTAGCTGGCCACCCGCAGGCCGATGAGGGCGCAGCCGCCGGCCGCCAGGCCCAGCAGCGCGCCGGACGCCCCGAGGCCGGTCAGCTGGCCGGCTCCGATACCGGCACCCGCGGCCGCCACCAGGGAGATGCCGATCGAGGCGGGGACGGGCAGCGGCAGCGCACGGGCGAGCGTGGCCACCGCGACCGCGGCCGCGCCGACCGTCACCGCATGCGAGGCCGCCGCGAGCTGCCCGGCGGCGAGCACCGCGAGCGCGGACGAGGTCAGGCCCGCGGTCAGCGCGTACATCCGCTCGTCGGCGCTGCTGCGATTGCGCAGCTGGAGGACGAGGACGAGCAGACACCACACCCCGAGCGTGCCGATGCCGACCAGGGGCGCGCTCTCGCGGTCGGTGGCCAGCAGTGCGACATCGGTGGTCAGCCCGCCCAGGAAGGCGAGCGCGATGCCCTGGCGGGCCGGCCACATGCCGTTGAGCCGGAACCAGCCGGCGGCGGTGACGGCCTGGAGCAGCGCCACCGGTACGGCGAGCACCGGGCGGCCGAGCGGCGCGGTCAGCGCCAGCAGCAGGGCGAGGCCGGCGGTCAGCGCGGCCGGCTGGATCCCGGGCGGGATGATCGGCGAGCGGCCCTCGGCGCGGGCGCGCTGGTTGGGCGCGAGCGGCGCGGAGGAGACCGACGCGGCGGAGACCGACGGCGTGGCGGCCGGTGCGGGCGCGGCGGGCGCCGGCCTGGCCTGCTGGGGGTGCTGGCGGGCGTACGGCTCGCCGTCCGGGCGGGCGGTCTGGTGCTGGGTGGGCAGCGGCGCGGTCTCCGCGGGGTGCGGGCTGCCGTAGCCCTCCTGCCCGTAGACCGGACGCTGCGGCTGCTGCGGTTGCTGTTGCGGCTGCCGGGGATGCTGTGGCTGCTGCTGTCCGTATGCGTCGTACCCGTACTGGCCGCGCCCGTACGGGTCACCTCCGTACGGGGCGCGCCCGTGCCGGCCGCGTCCGGGCTGCTCGGGCCTCGGCTGCTGCTGCGCGGAGGGGTCGTACGCCTGCTGGGGGTAGGACGGCTGCTGTCCGTACGGCGCCTGCTGCCCGTGCGACGGCTGCCGGCCGTACGGCGTCTGCTGTCCCTGCGACGGCTGCTGTCCGTAGGGCGCCTGCGGCTCGTACGGTGCCTGGCCCGCCTGGCCTGCCTGGCCTGCCTGGCCGTACGGCGGCTGTGCGGACTGCGGCGCCTGCTGGGCGTACGGGTCCTGCCGGGCGTACGGATCGTGCGGCTCGTAGGGGTGGTGGTGCTGCGGCTGGTTGTCGCTCATGGTCGTGTGTTCACCCTCCCGCGAACGGCGGCAGGACCTCGACGGTGCCGCCCTCGGCCAGCGCCACCGCCTGGTGGTCGCGGGTGCCGACCGGATCGCCGTCCACCAGGAAGGAGCAGCGCAGCAGGACGCGCGCGAACTCGGGGTTGGCGGCATGCGCCGAGCGCGCCGCGTCGAGCGCCTCGGCGAGCGTCGCCGCCGCGTACGGCTCCTCAGCCGTGCCGGCGGCGGCCTTGGCCGCGGCCCAGTAGCGCACGGTGCCAGTTGTTGTCACGGCGGCCTCTTCGTCGTGTCGGTCGGGGGCGCCCCGTGGTGGCGGTACCCCGTCGTTGCCGCCTCCATGATGGCGTACGCGACGGGTGATCCGGCTCCGGGCACGATCCGGCGGAGGGACCCGCCCGTGCCGGGCGGACTCCGTAAATTCGATTGCCGAGGGCAAGTGTTCGCCTACCCTCATGGGGTGTTGGTCCGACTCGCGCGGGCGCATCTGCGGCCCCATAGGCGTTCGATATCCCTGATCGTGCTGCTTCAGCTGATCCAGACCCTGGCAACCCTCTACCTGCCCACCCTCAACGCCGACATCATTGACAACGGTGTCGTCAAGGGGGACACGGGCTACATCCTCGGCGTCGGCGGCTTCATGGTGGCCGTCACGTTCCTCCAGATCGTCTGCGCGATCGGTGCCGTCTACTTCGGTGCCCGTACGGCCATGGCGCTGGGCCGGGACATCCGTGCCGCGGTCTTCGACCGGGTGCAGTCCTTCTCCGCCCGTGAGGTGGGCACGTTCGGCGCGCCCTCGCTGATCACCCGCACGACCAACGACGTCCAGCAGGTCCAGATGCTGGTGCTGATGACGTTCACGATGATGGTCTCGGCACCGATCATGTGCGTCGGCGGCGTGATCATGGCGCTGAACCAGGATGTGCCGCTGTCGGGCCTGCTCCTGGTCATCGTCCCGGTCCTCGGGATGCTCGTCTCACTGATCGTGCGGCGGATGCGTCCGCTGTTCCGCGGGGTGCAGGAGCGCATCGACACCGTCAACCGGGTGCTGCGCGAGCAGATCACCGGCATCCGCGTCATCCGTGCCTTCGTCCGCGACCGGCACGAGCGCGAGCGGTTCGCCGGGGCCAACACCGGTCTCTACGACGTGTCGCTGCGCGCCGGCCGGCTGATGTCGATGATGTTCCCGCTGGTCATGCTGATCGTGAACGTCTCCAGCGTGGCCGTCGTCTGGTTCGGCGGACTGCGGATCGACAGCGGCGCCATGCAGATCGGCGCCCTGACGGCGTTCCTCAGCTACCTCATGTACATCCTGATGTCGATCATGATGGCGACGTTCATGGTGATGATGCTGCCGCGCGCCGAGGTCTGCGCCGAGCGCATCCAGGAGGTCCTGGCGACCGACTCCAGCGTCACCCCGCCCGAGAACCCCGTCACCGAACTCCGCCGCCACGGCGAACTGGAGCTGCGCGGCGTCGAGTTCCGCTTCCCGGGCGCCGAGCAGCCGGTCCTCACGGACATCTCGCTGGTCGCCCGCCCCGGCGAGACCACCGCCGTCATCGGCTCCACGGGCTCCGGCAAGTCGACCCTCCTCGGGCTCGTCCCGCGGCTGTTCGACGCGACCGGCGGCGCGGTACTGGTGGACGGCGAGGACGTCCGCACCCTCGACCAGGAGACGCTGGCCAAGGCCATCGGCCTGGTCCCGCAGAAGCCCTATCTCTTCTCCGGCACCGTCGCCACCAACCTGCGCTACGGCAATCCGGACGCCACCGACGACGAGCTGTGGCACGCCCTGGAGACCGCCCAGGCGCGGGACTTCGTCGAGCGGATGGAAGGCGGCCTCCAGGCCCCCATCGCCCAGGGCGGCGGCAATGTCTCCGGCGGCCAGCGCCAGCGGCTGGCGATCGCCCGCGCCCTGGTGCGACGCCCCGAGATCTACCTCTTCGACGACTCCTTCTCCGCCCTGGACTACGCGACGGACGCCGCGCTGCGCGCCGCCCTCGCCCGCGAGACCGACCGGGCCACGGTCGTGATCGTCGCCCAGCGGGTCGCCACGATCCGCGGCGCCGACCGGATCGTCGTCCTGGACGAGGGCCGGGTCGTCGGCACCGGCACCCACGCCGAGCTGATGGCCGGCAACGAGACCTACCGGGAGATCGTGCTCTCCCAGCTCACCGAGCAGGAGGCGGCGTGACCACCGCGGACAAGGGGGCGGCCCCACGGGCCGGGACCCCGGAGGCCACCGACGAGACGCCCAAGGCACCGGCCCGGGGGCCGGCCCCGGCGGCCGGACCCGCCCGGATGATGGGCGGCCAGCCCACCGAGAAATCGATGGACTTCAAGGGCTCCGGCAAACGGCTGCTGGCACAGATGCGGCCCGAGCGCGGCATCATCTCCGTCGCGCTGGTGCTGGGCGCACTGAGCGTGGCGCTCACGGTCGTGGGCCCCAAGGTCCTCGGCCACGCCACCGACCTGATCATGTCCGGCATCATCGGCCGCGAGCTGCCGGACGGCCTCACCAAGGCCCAGGCCGCCGACCGGCTGCGCGCCCACGGCCAGGGCGGGCTGGCCGACATGATCGGCACCATGCCGGTGGTCCCCGGCCACGGCATCGACTTCGGCGCCGTCGGCACGGTCCTGCTCTGGGTGACCCTGATCTACGTGGCGGCCTCGCTGTTCGGCTTCGTCCAGGCCAGGATCGCCACCCGGGTCGTCCAGCGGACCGTCTTCCGGATGCGGGAGCAGGTCGAGGAGAAGCTGGCGCGGCTGCCGCTGAGCTACTTCGACAAGCAGCAGCGCGGTGAGGTGCTCTCCCGGGCGACCAACGACATCGACAACATCCAGCAGACGCTCCAGCAGACCCTCAGCCAGATCGTCGTCTCGCTGCTGACCATCGTCGGTGTGCTCCTCATGATGTTCTGGATCTCGCCGCTGCTGGCGCTGGTCGCCCTGGTCACGGTCCCGGTCTCCGTCGTCGTCGCCACCAAGGTCGGCAAGCGGGCCCAGCCGCAGTTCGTCCAGCAGTGGAAGACCACCGGCAAGCTCAATGCGCACATCGAGGAGATGTACACCGGCCACAGCCTGGTGAAGGTCTTCGGCCGCCAGCGGGAGTCCGCCGAGCTGTTCCGCGAACAGAACGAAGCCCTCTACGCCGCCGGGTTCAAGGCCCAGTTCATCTCCGGGATCATCCAGCCCGCGATGATGTTCATCGGCAACCTCAACTATGTGCTGGTGGCGGTCGTCGGCGGGCTGCGGGTCGCCTCCGGGGCGCTCTCCATCGGCGACGTCCAGGCCTTCATCCAGTACTCCCGGCAGTTCAGCCAGCCGCTCACCCAGGTCGCGTCGATGGCCAACCTCGTCCAGTCCGGCGTCGCCTCCGCCGAGCGGGTCTTCGAACTCCTCGACGCCACGGAGCAGGAACCCGACGCCGCCCGGCCCGCCCGGCCCGACCGTGTCGAGGGCCGGGTCGCGTTCGAGGACGTCTCCTTCCGCTACGCGGCCGACAAGCCGCTCATCGAGGACCTGTCGCTGGCCGTCCACCCCGGCCAGACGGTGGCGATCGTCGGCCCGACGGGCGCCGGCAAGACCACGCTCGTCAACCTCCTGATGCGCTTCTACGAGGTGCGCGGCGGCCGGATCACCCTCGACGGCACCGACATCGCCGCGATGTCGCGCGAGGACCTGCGCTCCCACATCGGCATGGTCCTCCAGGACACCTGGCTCTTCGGCGGCACGATCGCGGAGAACATCGCCTACGGAGCCCCCGCGGGCATCTCGATGGACAAGATCGTGGCGGCCGCCAGGGCCACCCACGTCGACCGCTTTGTACGCACCCTGCCGGACGGCTACGAAACGGTCCTCGACGACGAGGGCAGCAATGTCTCCGTCGGCGAGAAGCAGCTGATCACCATCGCCCGCGCGTTCCTCGCCGAGCCCGCGATCCTGGTCCTGGACGAGGCCACCAGCTCGGTCGACACCCGCACCGAGGTACTCATCCAGCACGCGATGGCCCAGCTCCGCAGCGGCCGCACCAGCTTCGTCATCGCCCACCGGCTCTCCACGATCCGCGACGCGGACGTCATCCTGGTGATGGAGAACGGCGCGATCGTCGAACAGGGCTCCCACGACGCGCTGTTGGCGGCCAACGGCGCGTATGCGCGCCTTTATGCGGCCCAGTTTGCGGAGCCCGTCACGGAGACGGGCTGATTCCCACGTTTTTGGCTTTCCCGCCGTGGTGGTTGTTCGCCGTTTGTCGCCCGCTGCGCGGTGCGCTCGCCGTTGCGCCTGCGGCGGGCGGGTCCGCTGCGCGGGGCTGTGGGTGCGGTGACGGGCCTCCGGCCCGTCCCCTCCCGTGAGTGGAAAAAGTGAAAGTGAGTGGGGGCGGGCCACCGGCGTGGCCGTTTCCAAGTGATCTACGAGGTGCGCCGGACCCTCCACGAGCAGCCCCACCGGCCTTCCCCATCCCCCCACGGGAGGGGACGCGCCGCAGGACGAAGTCCGGAGGAGCGGCACCGCACCCGGCAGCCTCGCGCAGCGACCCCAGCCCGCCGCAGGCGCAACGGCGAACAACCAACCACGGCGGGAAAGACAAAAACGTGGGGCGCAAAGCAAAGCGCAGCGAACCGGCCCGCCGCAGGCGCAACGGCGAACAACCAACCACGGCGGGAAAGACAAAAACGTGGGGCGCAAAGCAAAGCGCAGCGAACCGGCCCGCCGCAGGCGCAACGGCGAGACGAACCACGGCGGGCCGGCCGACAACGTGGGAGACCACAACTGTCCGCATCGTGGGAAGACGCGAAGGAAATGTGGGACTTTCGCGGGCACCGCCGAAGCCGCCCGCGAGGACGCGATCCCGGGTGCCGCCGAAGGCATCCTCAGCCGCTTCAAATGGGGGATTGCGAGGGGTGGCGGCCCGCCTCGGTCGCCACCCCGTCGGTGGTCAACATTGGCCCCGATGACCACTCGAAGTGATCGACGGAACACAAGAAGCTGCCGAATCGGCCTCGGGTCCGGGGAGCATCTGAGCTATTCTGCTGGGCATGAAGGATCCGGGCAGCGTTGCCCCCGGGTCCTTTTGTGCTTTCAGCCACGCGAGCCGCGGCTGTGAGGACCGTACGAAGCAGTGCCGCAGACTCCCCCGGCCGAGGCCGGGAGCCCCGTCGCAGGGACCGAGGAGGAACCAGACGTCATGGGCGAGCGAAGCAGGCAGGACCGCACGCAGCAGAGGATGGAACACCCCGAGAACCGGGTAGGTGGTCGGAAGTGAGTTCCCTTCTGCTGCTGACCAATGCACTCCAGCCGTCCACGGAGGTGCTCCCGGCGCTCGGCCTGCTGCTCCACAGTGTGCGGGTGGCTCCCGCCGAGGGCCCGGCCCTCATCGACACCCCGGGGGCCGACGTCATACTGATCGACGGCCGCCGCGACCTTCCGCACGTACGGTCGCTGTGCCAGCTGCTGCGGTCCACGGGCCCCGGCTGTCCGCTGGTCCTGGTCGTGACGGAGGGCGGACTCGCCGCCGTCACCGCGGACTGGGGGATCGACGACGTCCTGCTGGACACGGCCGGCCCCGCCGAGGTCGAGGCGCGGCTGCGGCTGGCGATGGGCCGCCAGCAGATCACGACCGACGACAGTCCGATGGAGATCCGCAACGGTGATCTCTCGGTGGACGAGGCGACCTACAGCGCGAAGCTGAAGGGGCGGGTCCTGGACCTGACCTTCAAGGAGTTCGAGCTGCTGAAGTACCTGGCGCAGCACCCGGGCCGGGTTTTCACCCGCGCCCAGCTCCTCCAGGAGGTGTGGGGCTATGACTACTTCGGCGGTACGCGGACGGTCGATGTGCACGTGCGGCGGCTGCGGGCGAAGCTCGGGCCCGAGCACGAGTCGCTGATCGGCACGGTCCGTAACGTCGGCTACCGCTTCGTGACACCGGAGAAGGTGGAGCGGGCGGCGGAGGCCAAGGCCAAGGAGGCCAAGGCGAAGGAGGACGCGGCGAAGGCGGCGCAGTCCTCCCCGGACGGGGCACCGGCCGAGCGCCGGGCGCCCGAGAGCGGTGACGGCTCCGGGAAGGCGGTCACCGGGGGCGTGGACCCGCACGGCGTCCGGGCCGGCCGGAGGTAGCAGGGCGGTGCGGCAGGCCCGTGAACCCGCGGAGAACTGCCGCACACACCCTTGCACCACCCGCGTAGACTGCCGCGCGTGGCCAAGGTGACGCGGGATGATGTGGCAAGACTGGCGGGTACATCCACCGCCGTTGTCAGTTACGTCATCAACAACGGACCACGGCCGGTCGCCCCGGCCACGCGCGAGCGGGTGCTCGCCGCCATCAAGGAGCTCGGCTACCGGCCGGACCGTGTCGCGCAGGCGATGGCGTCCCGCCGTACCGACCTCATAGGCCTGATCGTGCCGGACACCCGGCAGCCGTTCTTCGCGGAGATGGCGCACGCCGTCGAACAGGCCGCCGCCGAGCGCGGGAAGATGGTCCTGGTCGGCAATGCGAACTATCTGGACGAGCGCGAGGTGCACTACCTGCGCGCGTTCCTCGGGATGCGGGTGTCGGGGCTGATCCTGATCAGCCAGGGGCCCAGTGAGCATGCCGCCGCAGAGATCGACGCCTGGGACGCGCGGGTGGTGCTGCTGCACCGGCGCCCGGACGCCATCGACGATGTCGCCGTGATGACGGACGACATCTGGGGCGCGCAGCTGGCGACGCGGCATCTGCTGGAGCACGGCCACCCCTATGTCGCCTTCCTCGGCGGCACGGAGGAGACCCCGAAGTCCGGCGACCCGGTCACCGACCACGTCGAGGGCTGGCGGCGGGCCATGCTGGAGTCCGGGAAGCCCACGGACGGGCGCTACTTCCAGGCGCCGTACAACCGCTACGACGCCTTCCAGGCCGCGCTGAAGCTGCTGGCGGGCCCGGACCGGCCGCCGGCCATCATGTGCGCGACGGACGACCAGGCGATCGGGGTGCTGCGGGCCGCCCGCGAGCTGCGCATCGATGTGCCCGGCGAGCTGGCGGTCGCCGGCTTTGATGACGTGAAGGAAGCCGGGCTGACCGATCCGCCGCTGACCACGGTCGCCTCGGACCGTCAGGCGATGGCGCGGGCGGCGGTGGACCTGGTGCTGGACGACGGGCTGCGGGTGGTGGGCTCCCGGCGGGAGCGGCTGCGGCAGTTCCCGTCGCGGCTGGTGGTGCGGCGCTCCTGCGGCTGCGGTGGCTGAGGGAGCCGGGAAGCACCGCTGATCCGGAGGTCTTTATTCCGGGCATATTCGCTTCTGTCGGGTCTCTCAGGACACTCTCAGGCCGTTCTCATGGACCGGCGGCAGAGTCATCACCATGACCGAGAGCTACCGCCGAAGCGGCGATGAGTTGCCCCAGGACCGGCCGTACGCAGACGGCAACGACTACGGCCACCCCTCCGGCCATGAGGCGGGCGGGGCCGCGCAGGGCGCCCCGGGCGCCGGGGAGCGGGCATTCCCGCCGCCTCCGCCGCCGCCCCCGTACGACCCCGAGCCGCAGGCGCCCCGGGCGCGGCGCCGGGTCCGCCGGCCGGTCGCGCTGATCGCGGCGGTGGCACTCGCCTCCGGTCTCATCGGCGGTGGCAGCGCGGCACTGATCGCCGGCGCCACCACCCAGTCGGCGCAGAACGGCCCCTCCACCCCGCTCGTCAACGCGGGCAGGACCGGCGGCAGCGGCGTCTCGGGGGTGGCCAAGGCGGTCAGCCCGGCGATCGTGGAGATCAAGGCGCAGACCGGCAGGGGCGAGTCCACCGGCTCCGGTGTCGTCATCACCAGTGACGGCGAGATCGTCACCAACAACCATGTGGTGGCCGGCGCGAACACGGTGACCGTGACCTTCAGCGACGGCAGCCGGAAGACGGCCGAGGTCACCGGCACCGACCCCGGCAAGGACCTGGCGCTGATCAAGGTGCGCGGTGCCAAGGGCCTGACCGCGGCCTCGCTCGGCGACTCCGACAAGATCTCGGTCGGCGACCAGGTGGTGGCGATCGGCTCCCCCGAGGGCCTCACCGGGTCCGTGACCAGCGGCATCGTCTCCGCCCTCAACCGGGATGTGACCGTCCCCAAGGAGCAGGGACAGGGCCAGGACGGGGGACAGGGCGGGGGCCAGGACGGGGGGCAGGGCGGCCGGGGCGGCTGGCCGTTCGAGTTCGGCGGCAACGAGTACAACGGCGACACCGGCTCGTCGAAGACCTCGTACAAGGCCATCCAGACCGACGCCTCGCTCAACCCGGGCAACTCCGGCGGCGCCCTGATCAATATGCAGGGGCAGATCGTCGGCATCAACTCCGCGATGTACTCGCCGAGTTCGGCGACGAGCAGCACGGCAGGCAGCGTCGGCCTCGGCTTCGCCATCCCGATCAACACCGTCAAGGCCGACCTCGACGCGCTGCGCGGCGGCGGGGACGGCGGCAGCAACAGCGGCGTCTGACCGCCCACCCGTCACCCCCGTCACCCCGGCACGGGACACCCCGGGACGGACCGGCCGGACGTCGTCCGGAGGGCCCCCGTCGCGTTACCCCTCTCGGAGCGCCCCGCGCCGTGCAAGGCTGAAGGCCAGCCGTTCCGTATCCCACCCGAGGTAGTCACGCATGAGCCCCGCCGAGCACGGTGACCATCCCGCCCGCATCCTGATCGTCGACGACGAGCCCGCGGTCCGGGAGGCCCTGCAACGTTCGCTGGTCTTCGAGGGGTACGGGACCGAGCAGGCGGTCGACGGTCTGGACGCGGTCGAGAAGGTCGCGTCCTACGACCCCGAACTGATCGTGCTGGACGTCCTGATGCCCCGGATGGACGGGCTGACCGCCGCCCGCAGGCTGCGGGCGAGCGGGGTGCGGGTGCCGATCCTGATGCTGACCGCCCGTGACACGGTCGGCGACCGTGTCACGGGTCTGGACGCCGGTGCCGACGACTACCTCGTCAAGCCCTTCGAGCTGGACGAACTGCTCGCCCGGATCCGTGCGCTGCTGCGCCGCAGCTCGTACGCGGCGGCGGCCGGTGCGCCGCCCGAGGAGGGCGAGACGCTGAGCTTCGCCGATCTGCGGATGGACCTGGCGACCCGCGAGGTGACCCGGGGCAGCCGGCAGGTCGAGCTGACCCGTACGGAGTTCACCCTGCTGGAGATGTTCCTCGCCCATCCGCGGCAGGTCCTCACCCGTGAGCAGATCCTGAAGGCCGTATGGGGCTTCGACTTCGAGCCCACCTCCAACTCCCTCGATGTGTACGTGATGTATCTGCGCCGCAAGACGGAAGCGGGCGGCGAGCCGCGGCTGGTGCACACCGTGCGGGGGGTCGGCTACGTCCTGCGGGCGGACGGCGGTGCGGAATGAGCACCAGCGAGACCACGCGGAACAACAGGCGGCCGAGTCCCATGGACCGCTTCCGGCAGCTGCCGCTGCGCTCCCGGCTGGCGATGCTCACGGCCGTGGCGGTCGCCATCGCGGTGGCCCTCTCGGCCGCCGCCTGCTGGCTGATCACCCGTGACCGGCTCACCGAGCAGCTCGACGCGCAGCTCAGCCGCGTCGAGGTGAACCCCAGCTACGTCCAGGCGCTCAGCGCCTACTGCGCCAACCCGGACGACGGGGTGCGCTTCCAGCCCACGCCGTACACCATCCAGCTGGTGTCGGCGGGCGGCTATGTCTGCACCTCGCCGGAGAAGGCGGCCATCCCCGCGCAGCGCCCGGACACGGCGGTGGCCGACGGGCGGCTGGAGAGCACGGTGCACACCACGAAGGCCGAGGGCGGGGCCGAGATGCGGGTGTGGACCAAGCAGTACGGCGGCCCGCTCACCGACGCCCAGGGCAAACGGCTGGCCATCTCGGTGGCGGTGCCCATGGAGCAGGTCACCCAGCCGCTCGACCAGCTCGCGCTGGTGCTGCTGATCGTCGCCGGGGTCGGGGTGCTCGGTGCGGCGACGGCCGGCCTGTGGGTGGCCCGTGCGGGTCTGAAGCCCGTCGACCGCCTCACCGACGCCGTCGAACACGTCGCCCGCACCCAGGACCTCGCCATCCGCATTCCGGTCGACGGCGAGGACGAGATCGCCCGGCTCTCCCGCTCCTTCAACTCCATGACCGCGGCGCTGGCCGCCTCCCGTGATCTCCAGCAGCAGCTGATCGCGGATGCGGGCCATGAGCTGCGTACGCCGCTGACCTCGCTGCGTACCAATATCGATCTGCTGGTGCGCAGCGAGCAGTCCGGCCGGCCGATCCCGTCCGCCGACAAGGTGGCGCTGCTGGCGTCGGTGAAGGCGCAGATGGGGGAGCTGGCGGCGCTGATCGGCGATCTCCAGGTGCTGTCGCGGCCCTCCGAGCCGGGGCAGAGCGCCGTCGAGGTCGTGGCGCTGCACGAGATCGTCGGATCGGCGCTGGAGCGGGCCCGGCTGCGCGGCCCGTCGCTGACCATCGCGGCGGACCTCGCCCCCTGGTACGTACGGGCCGAGCCCGCCGCGCTGGAGCGGGCGGTGGTGAACCTGCTGGACAACGCGGTGAAGTTCAGCCCGCCCGGCGGCACCGTCGAGGTCCGGCTGGCCGGCGGCGAGCTGACCGTGCGCGATCACGGTCCGGGTATTCCGCAGGACGAACTGCCGCATGTCTTCGAGCGGTTCTGGCGCTCCCCGTCCGCCCGCAGCCTGCCGGGCAGTGGTCTGGGGCTGTCGATCGTGGCGCGTACGGCGGAGCAGGCGGGCGGCGCCGTGCGGCTGCGGTCCGCGGACGTCGGCGGCACGGAGGCGGTCCTGACGCTGCCGGGCGCCGCGACACCGCCGCCCGGGATTCCGGAGCCGCCGCGGCCCCAGGAACCGCCTCAGGGGCCGCAATAGCAGGAGCGGCGGCGTGCCCCACGCACGCCGCCGCTCCTGCGGCCCCTGCGGTGTTCCCTACTTCTTCGCGGCGTCCCCGAACGGCAGATTCGACCCCGAGAGGTCGGCGCGGATGCCGTCCCGCTCGACGGAGATATGCCGCAGCCGGACGTCCCCGGGCGCCTTGGGGAGCTGGAAGGACAGCGACAGCCGGTCCGCGAGCTGCGGCTTGGTGAGCCCGGTCAGCGCGCCGAGGATCTTCGGGTCGATGCCGACCTTCTGAAGCATCCAGGGGTGGTCCGCCACCACGTCGACGAGGTTGACCTTCATCAGCTTCTGGATGAAGCGCGGCGACCCGGTCAGCTCGTGCAGCTTCTGCTCGTTGTTCAGCGCGTCCTGGATGTACGCCTTGGGGATGCCGATCCGGTCCGCGATCGCCGGGACGCCCAGCATCGCCTTGATCTTGGCGGCCTGGTGGCTGAGCTCGGCGGCGGTCTTGCGGGTCAGCCGCAGGCCCTCTTCCTTGCCGGTGCCGGGGCGGTAGACGGCGATATCGCCGATGTCCAGGCGCATCCGGCTGATGTCGGTGGAGATACCGCGGTCACCGGCCCGCTGAATGCGTGCCTCGGCCCGTACCCGCAATTCATGGCCGGCGATCGGCAGTTGTCCGACCGCGCGGACCGCATTGGGGCCCATTTCGCTGAATTTCACCTGCGAGGCGCCCAGTTCGCGATTCATGTCGTCGAAGGCGAGCAGCACGCTGCCGTGCATGGTGCCGATCGTGGCGCCCTTGATGGAGGTGGGCAGATCGCCGTCGATACGGACGTCGTTGGCGGTGGCCTCGAATTTCGCCAGGGAAACCCGGTCGGCGGCCAGGTCGGGAATCGTCACCTTCACCTGGTCGACGTGCTTGCCCATGACCTGGGTGAGGAAGGGGAATCCCGCGATGTCGACCTCGGGAGTGGCGTTCAGATGCAGGGCATCCTTCACCTTTTCCGCGGCCTTGTTCTGCGCGTACAGCACCGCGAACCGGTCGAAGAGCGCGAGGAACGACGTCCCGACGAGGACGGCGACCAGCAGCTTCACGGTGATCGACATGGCGGCGAAACGGCTGATGCCGCGCTTCTTGCGGCGGTGGTTCGGCGGCTTCCAGGCCGGGCCGTCCGTGTCGTCGTCCGAGCGCAGTCCGAGGCCCAGCGGGTCGTCGCTGTCGTCGCGCTCGTTGAGGTAGGTGCGGCGGCGGGGCGCGCCGGCGGCGTCGAACGCGTCGGCTGCCGGGTCGGGTTCGGGCTCCGGCTCGGGGTCGGCGAGGGCTGCCAGATCGGCGTAGGGGTTGACCGTGTCGAGCTTTCTCGTGTCGCCCGTGGGGTCGTTCGCGGCGCCCGTCGCGGCGTCGGCGGAGTGGTGCCGGGTGGCGGGCGAGGGTGGCGGCGACGATATGCGCGTGGGGGTTCGCATCCGTACATCCCACCACGGGCGGGACCCTTGAATGCAAGTTGTACTGGTGGTAAGTCGGATACGCGAAGCTTGTCCCGCCGGACTTGATAAAAAATTGCCGCGCTTGTGGGGTGACCTGAACTACCGTCACCTCTCTTGGTGACCTGAGCGGCCGTGCGCACCTTGTTGGGGTCTGTTGATATCTGTCGCACTCTCCGCCTTATCTACCGCACTTACTCCTTCCCTTCCACTCATTCCGCTCATTCCGCTCTCGACCGACAAACGGAAGACGGTAGTCATCCCATGACGTCTCACGAAGGCAGTTCCATGATCGTGGTAACCGGCGCAACGGGCAATATCGGCCGCAGTCTTGTCGGCCGGCTCCTCGCGGAAGGCGCCGCGGTACGCGCGCTGACCCGCGATCCGGCGCGCGCGGGCCTGCCGGCCGAGGCCGAGACGGTCCGCGCCGACCTCACCGGCACGGACGACCTCGGACCGCTGCTGGCCGGCGCGGAGGCGCTGTTCCTCAACCTCGCGGCCGGCGGCGACCGGGCCGCGGCCGCGCTGCTCGACGCCGCCGTCAAGGCCGGGGTGCGCCGGGTCGTGCTCAACTCCTCGATGGCCGTGACCGATACCCCGGCCGACGAGGACAACTTCATCGCCCGGCTGCACGCCGGTCTGGAGCGCGCGGTGCGCGACTCCGGCCTGGAGTGGACCTTCGTGCGCGGCGGCAACTACGCCACCAACGCCCTTGCCTGGGCCCCGTCGATCCGTGCGTCGGGTGTGGTGCGCGAGGCGCACCCGGACGCCCAAGGGGTCCCCGTCCATGAGGCCGACCTCGCCGATGTCGCGGCCGTCGCCCTGCTCGACCGCAGCGGCGCGCATCTGGGCAAGGCGTATGTCGTCACCGGTCCGGAGCGGATGACCGTGGCGCAGCAGGTCGCCGAGATCGGGCGGGCGGCCGGGCGCGCGACCCGCGTCGAGCGGATCTCCGAGGAGGAAGCGGCCGAGGCGATGACCGGGCGGCATCTGACCAGGGAGGCCGCGCTGGAACTCGTCCGGATGTTCGGCCGGACGGTCGACGCGCCGCCCTTCCCCGTCTCGGACGCCGTCGAGCGGGTCACCGGCCGGCCGGGCCGGACGTTCGCCCGCTGGGCACAGGGTCACGCCGCCGACTTCTCCTGAACGGCCGGGCCGCCGGCGCGCCCGGCGGCCCGCAGGCTCCGCCCATGGAGCACGGCCAGCGGCAGCAGTACCACCGCGCCCACGAAGAAATACGCATTGATCACCATGCCCGTCCAGAACTCCCCGGACGAGAGGTCGGCCGGCCGCTCCGCCAGCCCCAGCAGGCCGTACGGGGTGAGCCCGGTGACCATGGTGAGGTCTTCCACGAGGCCCGGCACTCCTCGTACCACCAGCAGGACCGCCCCGAACCAGAGGGGGACGGTCACCGCCCACGGGGGGAGGCGGCGGCCCCACGGCCGGACGGTCGCCAGTGAGAGGACCGCGCCGGCCGCGGACATCGCGGTGATCAGCCCGTCGTACGCGAGGAATCCCCACACGGGGACGCTGTCCTGCCCGCCCATCGCCGACCGGTAGTCGATGCCCATCCACAGATGCCATACGAACGAGGCGGTCAGCCAGCCGAAGGCCGCATACGCCCACAACGCCGTCCGCCGGCGCAGGTGCCGCGCCGAAGCCGCAGGTACCACCGGAGCCTTGCTCCGCACAGAAGTCATGTCCCGCACGCTACGAGCGCCGCGGTCGAGCGGCGTCCTCCTCCGGGCCCGGCTCCTTCCCCCGTACGGCGGATCCCCAACTCCCCCTAGGTGGAGCCCTGATGCCCCCGATGCCGCGCCGCAGAGCCCTTTGCCGTCGCGCGGGAAAAGCCTTTGCCGCCTCCCCGTTCACCGCCTTACCGTCCGCGCATGCTGCCTCGCGTGGACACGGACGAAGAATGGGACGCGATCGTCCCCGACGAAGCGGTGATGCGGCCCGGCGCCGCCGCCCTGTGCGCCCGGCTCGGCGTCCGCGCGGGCCCCCTGTCCCGCTTCCCCACGGGCTCCCAGCCCGTCTACGCCGTCGGGGACCGCTACGTCCTCAAGCTCTTCCCCGCCGCCGCTGCCGACGACGGGATCGCCGAGGCGCGGGTGCTCGCCCACCTCCAGGGGCGCCTCCCCGTCCCCACGCCCTATGTCCACGACGCCGGTGAGTACGAGAACGGCTGGCGCTATGTGCTGATGTCCCGGCTGCGCGGCACGGACCTGGCCGTCGCCTGGCCCCGTATCCCCGCGGCCGACCAGGACCGGATCGCCACCGAGGCCGGTGAGACCCTGGCCGCCCTGCACGCCCTGGACCCGGCACCGCTCGCCGATGTGCTCGGCCCCGGCGACTGGGGGGCCTTCACCGACCGGCAGCGCGGCACGGCGGCCGACCGGCAGCGCGCCCATGACCTGCCCGAACCCTGGCTGGCACAGATCCCCGGCTTCCTCGCGTCGGCGGCACTGCCCGCCGGGCCGCCCGGCGTCCTGCTGCACACCGAGTTCATGCGTCAGCATCTGACCGTCGACCCCTCGGACGACTGGCGCCTGACGGGACTCCTCGACTTCGAACCGGCCATGATCGGGCCTCGCGCCTATGACTTCGTCGCCGTCGGCCTCTTCGTCTCCCGGGGCGACCCCCGTCTGCTGTCGCGCATCTTCCGCGCCTACGGGGAGTCCTTCACCCCCGGCGAACTCCTCGCCCACACCCTGCTGCACGTCTACAGCAATCTGCCCTGGTACCTCCGCGAACTCCCCGCCCCGCCCGAGCCGACCCTGGAGTCCCTCGCGGAGACGTGGTTCGGGGCGAGCTGAGAGTGGTGCGGCGGCGGGCCGGCCAGAGACAACCGGCCCTGCCCTGCCCGCCGCCACCTTTCTGCGCCTGCGTCCTCCGCAACGCGCTTCCTCCGCACCCTGCGTCACACGCACGTTCTCCGCACCCCACGTCCTCCGCAACGCGCGTCACCCGCATCCGCACGTCATCCACAACCCACGTCACCCACAACCCACGTCCTCCACAACCCAATTCAGGCGAAGAAACGCAGCAGCGCCTTCGCGGTGCCCCGGGGGTCGTCCTCGGGAGCGAAGTGGCCCGCTCCGGGGAGGGTCTCCTGGACGGCGCCGGGGATGGCGGCGGCGATGCGGTCGCTGGTGGCGGGGTCGAGCCACTCGTCCTGTTCACCCCACAGGACCAGGGTGGGAACGGTGATCTCGCCGAGGCGGGCCACGGCTTCGCGGGTGTCCTCGTGGCTGACGGCGATGACCTGGTCGAGCCAGCGCTGCTGTCCGTCGCGGCCTGCCCACGGGGCGAGATAGCCGTCGGCCGTCTCCTGGGTCATCGGGTGGTGGGTGGCGGTGCGGAAGCGGGCGGCGATGAGGTCGCCGAAGATGTCGGCCGGCATCGTGCGGTAGACGTCCGAGTGACGCTGCTGGTGCTCCGTGAACGGGGTGTTCCAGGGACCCAGGAGGGCGGCGTTCAGCAGTACCAGCCGGCGGACGGGTACCCGCTCGACGAGATGGGCCCGTGCCACGATCCCGCCGCCGATGTCATGGCCGACCAGGGTGGGCTCCGCCAGGCCCCAGTGCTCGGTCAGCTCCGCCAGGGTGCGGGCCTGCCGGGCGATCGAGGGGGTGGCGCCCGGGGCCGTGCGGGAGCCGCCGAAGCCGAGCAGGTCCCATACGTGCACGGTGTGCTCGCGGGCGAGGAGGGGGACCACGCCCCGCCACAGGTAGGACGAGGCCGGCGTGCCGTGAACGAGGACGACCGGGGGGCCTTGACCGAAGACGCCGGTGGCGACCTCGCCTCCCGAGACACTGACGCGCTGGTCCAGCTTCCACATCGCAGCAGTCTGCGCGAGCACGGCAACCCACTCCCTAGCTAAGGGGTAAAATTGACTTTGTCCGGTTACCCTAGCATGGAGTAAGGCGTGAAATTCGATTTTTCCGATTACGCGTTGGGGGCAGGGGTCGCGACCGACCTCGTCAACACCTCCCCCAGCGTGCGCAGCGCCGGCGAAGTGCTGGCCGACCCGGCCGCCCTGACCACGTTTCTGGCGGAACGCGGTCTGCACCCGGACGCGTTGGCCGACGGGCGCGGACCGACGCAGGACGACCTCGATCAGGTGCGAGCGCTGCGGCAGGAGATCCGCGCCCTCCTGGAGACGCCCGCCGAAGAGGACGTCGTGGACGCCGCGGCCGGACTGGTCGCCCGCGCGGGTCTCGGCCCCTCCCTGTTCCGTGACGGCGAAGGTCGATGGCAGTGGTGCGTCGCGGCACGGCCGGAGGCCTCGCTCGCCGACGAGTTGGCCGTCCTCGCGGGCGTCGGGCTGCTGGGAGCGTTGCGCACCCTGAGCCATGGCCGCTTCCGGCACTGCGCTGCCGACGGATGCCAGGGCATGTTCGTCGACACCAGCAAGGCCGGCAAGCGTCGCTACTGCATGCCCGAGGTGTGCGGCAACCGGCGCAACGTCGCCAACCACCGCGCCCGACGGTCCCGCAACAGCCCGGACACCACCCGGAGCGTGTCTTCTTGACGGTCGGTCATGCGCAGGGCTTCGTCGCCCCGCGAGTGCGTCGCCCCACTGCCCTCGTGTGTTCACGAAAGACAGCGAGCGGCCCCACCGACGAACACGCCCCCGCCCCGGCGCATGGCCGGAGCGGGGACGTGGTGTCCGAGGGAGTCGAGGCGGTGCCCGACGCCGGTGGGAGGTTCTGAGCGGGTTGCTGGCTACTTCACGACCGTGATGCGGTCCGCCTTGGGCGGGGTGAGGGGCTTGTCCGCCGAGGAGTGGGCCGTCAGGTAGGCGGTGAAGGCGTCCAGGTCGGAGGGGCCGACGTACTTGTTCTTGCCGTCCTTGAAGGCGGCGAAGCCGTCACCGCCGCCGGCCAGGAACTCGTTCATCGCGACGCGGTAGGTCTTGGCCGGGTCGAGGGCGGCGCCGTCCAGCTTCACCGAGTCCTTGACGACGCGCGCGGCGCCCGACTTGGTCATGTCGAGGGTGTAGGCCAGGCCCTCGGAGACCTGGAGGATCTTCGGGGAGGCCTCGTTGGGGCCGCTGACCTGCTGCTGGAGCCCGGTGAGGAGCTGGGCGCCGGTGAGGTCGACGACGTTCATCATGTTGGTGAAGGGCTGGACCGTGAACGCCTCGCCGTAGGTGACCACGCCGTCGCCCTCCGAGCCGGACGCCTTGAAGGCGAGGTCGGAGCGCACCCCGCCGGGGTTCATCAGGGCGAGCTGGGCGCCGCCCTTGCCGTCCGCCTTGGTGGCCTCCAGCTGGGCGTCGGAGATGACGTCGCCGAGCGGTGACTCGGGGGCGTTGGCGCCGCGGCCCGCGATGTCGGCGGAGATATGGCCGACGGGGCGGCCCGCGACCGGCGCGGCCAGCTTGTTCCAGCGGGTGATCAGCGACGTCATGTCCGCGGCCTTGGGCTGGGTGCGGTCGACGACGTGGTTGGCCGCATGGGGCGCCTTGACCGTGGTCCGCACGATGTCGCGGGTGCGGCGGTCGTAGGTCAGCGTGGTGTCGGTGTAGAGCTTGCCGTAGGACGCGGCGGAGGTGACGGTGCGCGGCCTGCCGGACGGGTCCGGGATGGTGCAGCTGTAGGCCTGGTGGGTGTGGCCGGTGACCAGCGCGTCGACCTTCGGCGTGACGTGCTTGGCGATGTCGGTGATCGGCCCGGAGATGCCGTCGCCGGGGCCGGGGCTGTCGCACTGGTAGTTGTACGAGGTGGAGGCGGGCAGGCCGCCCTCGTGGATGAGGGCGACGATCGACTTCACGCCCTGCTTGTTCAGCACCTTGGCGTACTTGTTGATCGTCTCGACCTCGTCGTGGAACTTCAGGCCCTTGACGCCGTCGGCGTTGACGATGTCCGGGGTGCCCTCCAGCGTCACCCCGATGAAGCCGATCTTGACGCCCTTGTGCTTCCAGACGGTGTACGGCTTGAGCAGCGGCTTGCCGGACTTCTCGTCCGTGACATTGGCGGTCAGGTACGGGAAGCCCGCGCCCCGGAACTTCTTGCCCTTCTCGTAGCAGCCGTCCTTCGGGTGACAGCCGCCCTTCTGGAGGCGGGTCAATTCGGCCCGGCCCTCGTCGAATTCGTGGTTGCCGACGGAGGTGACGTCCAGGCCCAGCTTGTTCATCGCCTCGATGGTCGGCTCGTCGTGGAACAGACCGGAGAGCAGCGGGCTGGCGCCGACCAGGTCGCCGGCCGCGGCGGTGACCGAGTAGGGGTGGCCCTTACGGGCCGTCCGCAGGGACTGCGCGAGGTACTCGGCACCGCCCGCCGCCACGCTCTTCTTGCTGCCGTCCGGCTGCACCTCCTCGACCGTGCCGGAGGAGCCCTGCGGCGGTTCGAGATTGCCGTGGAAGTCGTTGAAGGAGAGCAGCTGCACATCGACGGTGCGGCCGGCGCGGGCGGCGTGGCCGGTGTCGGCACCGGCCGGCAGGGCGGTGGCGGTGAGCCCGGCGGCGGCCAGTACGGCGGCGCCGATCGTCAATCTTCGTACGGTGCGGCGCCGTTGCGGAGTCGCTGGCATGTGTTCCCCTCCTGGATGGTCCTGAGCGGACGGCAGCTTATTGTCGACGCGCGTAGCGCAACAGGGGTCTCCGGGTTACGAGCTGGTTGCCGGGAGGGCGAGGAGCCGCGGGTGGTGCCCCGCCGGGAACCCGGCAGGGTCGTACGCTTCACACATGACTGACGCTGCACAGGAGATGGGCCGGGCCGGCCGCAGGATCCAGGTGGTCGACGAGCTCGCGCCGGAAGAGGCCGAGGCCGTCCTCGATCTGATCGAGCGGGCCGCGCGTACGGACGGGCAGCCCGCCGTGTCCGAGCAGGGGCGGCTTCAGCTGCGCGGAGGCGTCCGCGCGGGCGTGCGCCATGTGCTGGTGTACTCGCACGGCGACGAGGCCGATGAGCTGGTCGCCTACGGGCAACTGGAGGACAACGACCCGGTGGAGGCACCGGCCGCCGAGCTGGTGGTGCACCCGGGGCACCGCGGCCGCGGGCACGGCCGGGCGCTGGGCGGCGAGCTGCTGGAGCAGTCCGGGCGCCGGCTGCGGGTGTGGGCGCACGGCGGGCATCCGGCCGCCCGGCATCTCGCCCAGACCCTGGGGCTGACGATGTTCCGGGAGCTGCGGCAGATGCGGCGCTCGCTGACGGACCTGGAGCTGCCGGAGCCGGTGCTGCCCGAGGGGGTGTCCGTACGGACCTTCCAGCCCGGCACCGATGACGCGGCCTGGCTGGAGGTGAACGCGGAGGCCTTCGCGCACCACCCGGAGCAGGGTTCGCTGATCCAGCGCGATCTGGACGACCGCAAGGCCGCGGGGTGGTTCGACCCGAAGGGCTTCTTCCTGGCGGAGAAGGACGGGCGGCTGATCGGCTTCCACTGGACCAAGGTGCACGCCGACGACGGCCTCGGTGAGGTCTATGTGCTCGGGGTGCGCCCCGGCGCCCAGGGCGGCGGTCTGGGCAAGGCGCTGACGTCGGTCGGACTGCGGCATCTGGCCGGTCAGGGGCTGCCGACGGCGATGCTGTACGTCGACGCGGACAACGCGGCGGCGGTGAGCGTGTACGAGCGGATGGGGTTCGCCACGCACGAGACGGATCTGATGTACCGCTCGGAGACGTGAGACGGCTCTGATGTGAGAGGGATCTGATGTACCGCTCGGAGACGTGAGACGGCTCTGATGTACCGCTCGGAGACCTGAGAGGGACGGAAGGCGATTGCCGCGGGGCGGGCCCACCAGGGCCCGCCCCGTTTGTCATTGCTGCCGGGCGTGCTCGTCCGGCTGTTGCCGCTGCTCCTCCCGCTCCTCCTGCTGCGCCCGCCACTCGCGCGCCAGCATCGCGTAGACGACCTCGTCGCTCCACTCCCCGTCGAGGAACTCGTTCTCCCGCAGATGGCCCTCCCGGCGCATTCCCAGCCGTTCGAGCACCCGGGCCGAGGCGGTGTTGCGCCCGTCCAACTCGGCCTGGATGCGGTGGAGGTGCAGCTCCTCGAAGCCCAGTTTCAGCAGCGCCCGGCTCGCCTCGGTGGCGTAGCCGTGACCGGCGTGGTCCGGGTGGAAGACGTAGCCGATGCCGCCCTGGCGGTGTGCCCGGCTCTTCCAGAAGAAGGTGACGTCGCCGACCAGGGTGCCGCTCTCGCGGACGACGACGGCGAGCTGGAGGACGTCGCCGTCCTCGCGCAGCGTGGTGCGGGTGGTCTTGGCGTCGACGGAGGTCCGCGAACCGGCCTCGTCGTAGGGGCCCCAGTAGAGGTAGCGGCAGACCTCGGGGCGGCGCTGGTAGGCGTGGATCGCGGCGAAGTCGTCGTGGAGGACGGGGCGCAGATCCAGGCGTTCGGTGCGTATCGGGTAGCCGGGGGTGTACGGCAGCGGCGGCGTCACAGGTGCGGAAGTAGGGGGCACATCGGAAGCGTATGCAGCGGAGGTTGACAGGTGCAGCCCATTTCCCCCACCCTTTCACTACTTAATTAGTGGAATGGCTTAGGGGGACGGGTGATGCGGCCGATGGCCACGGACGAGGTGACCGGCCGGGCCTCGGGGCGCACCGCCATCGAGGCGATCGGCCTCGGCCGGCGCCACCGCCGCCGCTGGGCGCTGCGCGACTGCACCTTCCGGCTGCCGGCCGGCCGTATCTGTGCCCTGGTCGGGCCCGGCGGCGCCGGGAAGACCACCCTGTTCTCGCTGGCCTCCGGCCTGATCCGCCCCAGCGAGGGGACCGTACGGGTCGGCGGCGCGGCCCCGGACACCGCCGCGGGCCGCGCCCGGGTCGCCCACCTCACCCAGGGCAAGCCGCTCTACCCCCGGCTGACGGTCGCCGAGACGCTGCGGCTGGGCCGCGAGCTCAACCCCGGCCGCTGGGACGGGCGGTGCGCCGAGCGCGTCGTCCAGGAGGGCCGGATGCCCCTCGACGCTCGGGTCGGCGCCCTCTCCGGCGGGCAGCGCACCCTCCTCGGGCTCGCCCTCGCCTTCGCCAGGAGGCCCGAACTCCTGCTGCTGGACGAGCCGCTGGCCGGCCTCGATCCGCTCGTACGGCACCGGGTCACCGCACTGCTGCTGGCCCAGGCCGCCGAGCACGGCACCACCGTCGTGCTGTCCTCGGACCTGCTCGCCGAGCTGGACGGGGTCTGTGACTATCTGCTGGTGCTGGGCGGCGGCCGGATGCGGCTCGCGGGCGAGATCGACGACGTCATCGGGGCGCATGCCCTGGTGCTGGGGGCGCACCGGGACGGGGCGCTGCCGCCCGCGGTCGCGGCGCACACGGTCATCGACACACAGACGTCAGGGCGCCACTTCACCGCCGTCGTACGGCGCAAGGGTGCGGTCGCCGCCGGGCCCTGGGAGACCGTGGAACCGTCCCTGGAGGAACTTCTGCTCGCTTATCTGCGCGCGCCCGACGCGCCCGCACTGATAGCGCCGAGCGCGGAGCCGGTCTCGGCGCGGTGGCGCCGCCGGCCGGGCAACAAGCCGGGGATTCCCGGCATGCCGCGCAACGGACCGCCCGGCCCCACAGGCCGTACGGGCGGCTGGAAAGGCCCGCCGGGCGGCGCGGCGGGCACACGGTACGACCACCACAGCGGCAAGGGAGCGGCAGCATGACCACCACGGCACACCCCGGCACGAACGGGCGCGGCACCACAGGCGATCCGGGCGGCACCCGCCAGGCGGACGGCCGTGGGCCGCTGGGCGGGCTCGTGTGGCTCGTCTGGCGCCAGCACCGCCTGGTCTTCGGCGTACTGCTGGCCGCGGCGGTCGCCGGCGCGGTCTTCTGCGCGGTGCTGCGCGGCCAGATGGCCGGGTTCATCGACTCCCACCACATCGCCGGCTGTTCGCAGATCTCCCTCGTCCCGCGCTGTGCCGACACCCAGGAGGCGGTCACCGAGTTCCGCAACACCTACGGCTCGCCCCTGCGGCTCGTCGAAGTGGGCCTGGTGCTGCTGCCCGCACTGATCGGGCTGTTCCTCGGCGCCCCGCTGATCGCCCGGGAGCTGGAGGCCGGCACCGACAAGCTCGTACTGACCCAGTCGGTCGGCCCGCTGCGCTGGCTGGCGGCCAAGACCGGCCTGCCCGCGCTGATCGTCCTCACCGCCACCACGGGGCTCTCGCTGGTCTTCAGCTGGCTCTGGCAGGTCGCCGGCGACGAGGTCTCCGGCTTCTACTGGTACTCGGCCCTAGGCTTCCCGTCGCTCGGCCCGGTGCCGGTCGCCTACTCCCTGCTGGCCCTGGCGGTCGGCGTACTGGCCGGTCTGCTGCTGCGCCGTACGGTGCTGTCGATGGGCGTCACGCTCGCCGCCGTGGTGGTGGTACAGGTTGCGCTGTCCCAGCTCAGGCCGTACCTGCTGCCGGCCGAGACGGCCGAGTTCCCGAACGGCCGGGCGGGCCAGCTGCCGGACGACGCGTGGAAGGTGGGCCAGGGGAACTACACCCGGTCCGGCGCCCGGCTGTCCGACTCCCCGTGTGATCCCTCCCCCGGCTACGAGACCTGTCTGCGGCAGCACGATGTGGCCGGCCAGTACATGGAGCACCACCCGGTGTCGCACCACTGGCCGCTGGCGTGGACCGAGGCCGGGATCGTGCTGGCGGTGGCGGCGGTGCTGACGGTGATCGCCTTCCGGGTGATGCGGCGCCGGCACGGCTGAAACGGGCGGCCCGGCTGAAACGGAACGGGGGGCGGTCCGGCCGAAAAACGGGCGGGCCCGGGTCCGGGCGGCGGCCGGACCCGGGCGCAAAAGACGGGAAACAAAGACGGGAAACGGGGGCTGCCGCGGCAGCCCCCGCACGCCGCCCGGGACGCGGGGCCACGGCGCTCCGCATCCCGGGAGGCACCATGCGTGTGACAAAGGCTGCCCCGGGGGAAGCACAGGGGGACGCGCCCCGGCGGCGGCACCCGGTACCGGTCCCCGGACCGCACCGCCCCAGGAGCCCTCCCGGCCCCGGGCACGGCCACCGGCCCCCGGCAACAGCCTCCGGCCGCCCCGGAAAACGCCTGGGAGTAGCACCCCGCTTGCCTGGCCGCCATATCCGCTTTACCGGCGATTCAATGTCGCTTGCGAGCATCGGTGAATGCAGCCCGCTGTGCCGAACGTCCCCCACCCGAGGCTCCATCTCGCGCCGCCGCCATTCCCTGACGCGCCTGGAACCCCCAGGACGCGGAAGAATAAGGTCATGAACCAGCAGCCCAGCGCTGAGGCACAGGCCCAGCCCGAGACGCCGACCCCGCAGCCCCCGCGGGCCGCGGCCCCCTCGGCTCAGCCTTCCGTGGGCTCCATCGCCGCGCACCGCCCGCAGGCGGTCCGGGGCACGGTGCCCGGACTGGAGCCCGACCTGGACGCCGATCCCGATGCGTACGAGGACGAGGGCGTGGTGGGCGCGGACGGCGAGGAGCTGCCCGGCGACCGGTTCCTCGACCGTGAGCGCAGCTGGCTGGCCTTCAACGAGCGCGTCCTCGAACTCGCCGAGGACCCGGCCACCCCCCTCCTCGAACGGGCGAACTTCCTTGCGATTTTCGCCAGCAACCTGGACGAGTTCTTCATGGTCCGGGTGGCCGGACTCAAGCGACGGATAGCCACCGGCGTCGCCACCCGCTCCGCGTCCGGACTCCAGCCCCGCGAGGTGCTGGACCTGATCTGGACCCGCTCGCGCGAGCTCATGGCCCGGCATGCCGCCTGCTTCCAGCAGGACATCGCCCCCGAGCTCGCCGACCACGGCATCCATCTGATCCGCTGGCCCGAGCTGACCGAGAAGGAGCAGGCCCGCCTGTTCACCCTCTTCCGCCAGCAGATCTTCCCGGTGCTCACGCCCCTGGCCGTGGACCCCGCGCACCCCTTCCCGTACATCTCCGGCCTCTCGCTGAACCTGGCCGTCGTCGTCCGCAACCCGGTCAGCGGCCATGACCACTTCGCGCGGGTCAAGGTGCCGCCGCTGCTCTCCCGCTTCCTGGAGGCCTCCCCGCAGCGCTACGTCCCCATCGAGGACGTCATCGCCGCCCACCTGGAGGAGCTGTTCCCGGGCATGGAGGTGCGCGCGCACCACATGTTCCGGGTCACCCGCAACGAGGACCTGGAGGTCGAGGAGGACGACGCGGAGAACCTCCTCCAGGCCCTGGAGAAGGAGCTGATGCGGCGGCGCTTCGGGCCCCCGGTGCGCCTGGAGGTCGAGGAGTCCATCGACCCGGCCGTGCTCGACCTGCTCGTCCAGGAGCTGAAGATCTCCGACGCCGAGGTCTATCCGCTGCCCGGCCCGCTGGACCTGACCGGCCTCTTCGGCATAGGAGCGCTGGACCGGCCCGAGCTCAAGTACCCCAAGTTCGTCGCCGGCACCCACCGCGACCTCGCCGAGGTGGAGTCGGCGTCCGCGCCGGACATCTTCGCCGCCCTGCGCAACCGCGACGTCCTCCTCCACCACCCCTACGACTCCTTCTCCACCTCCGTCCAGGCGTTCCTGGAGC
The DNA here is from genome assembly GCF_023544705.1 of Streptomyces sp. MCA2. NCBI lineage: Bacteria > Bacillati > Actinomycetota > Actinomycetes > Kitasatosporales > Streptomycetaceae > Streptomyces > Streptomyces sp. MCA2. The sequence goes on along the minus strand of NZ_JAMJFM010000012.1, from coordinate 112,925 downwards.
AGGCCGCCGCCGACCCGGACGTGCTCGCGATCAAGCAGACGCTCTACCGCACCTCCGGCGACTCGCCGATCGTGGACGCCCTGATAGACGCCGCGGAATCCGGCAAGCAGGTGCTCGTCCTCGTCGAGATCAAGGCCCGTTTCGACGAACAGGCCAACATCAAGTGGGCGCGCAAGCTGGAGGAGGCCGGCTGCCATGTCGTCTACGGCCTGGTCGGCCTCAAGACACACTGCAAGCTCTCCCTCGTCGTCCGCCAGGAAGGCGAGATGCTGCGCCGCTACTCCCATGTGGGGACCGGCAATTACCACCCCAAGACGGCCCGGCTCTACGAGGACCTCGGCCTGCTCACCGCCGACCCGCAGGTCGGCGCCGACCTCTCCGATCTCTTCAACCGGCTCTCCGGCTACTCCCGCCGGGAGACCTACCGCCGTCTCCTGGTCGCCCCCAAGTCCCTGCGGGACGGCCTGGTGCAGCGCATCGAGAAGGAGATCGCGACCCAGCGGGCGGGCCGTCCTGCCTACGTCCGCATGAAGGTCAACTCGATGGTCGACGAGGCCGTCATCGACTCGCTCTACCGCGCCTCCCAGGCCGGCGTGCCGGTCGATGTCCTGGTACGCGGAATCTGCGCGCTGCGCCCGGGAGTCCCCGGCCTGAGCGACAACATCCGCGTCCGCAGCATCCTCGGCCGCTTCCTGGAACACTCCCGGGTCTTCATCTTCGGCAACGGCGGCGAGCCCGAAGTATGGCTGGGCAGCGCCGACATGATGCACCGGAACCTGGACCGCCGGATCGAGGCACTGGTGCGGGTCGCCGACCCGGCGCACCGCGCCTCCCTGAACCGGATGCTGGAGACGGGGATGTCCGGCTCCACGTCCTCCTGGCACCTGGGCCCGGACGGCGACTGGACCCGGCATGCGGTGGACGCGGACGGCGCGCCGCTGCGCAACATTCAGGAAATGCTCATTGACGCCCGGAGGCGCCGGCGTGGCCCAGCGACATGACCAGCCGACCGGAGGGCCGGCGGGCCTCATCGGAACCGGATACGACTTCGGCGCAGCGCCCGGAGCCCGTTCCGCGGTGGTGGACGGCCCGTACGGAGGCGACGACGGCATCCACGGGCCGGACGGCGCCTCCTGCGGACGGGACGGCTCCGTGCACCGGCCGCTTATGAACACCGGCTCCCCCGGCGACGACGGCACCGGCCCCGGCGGCGACATCAGCACCGTCCTCGCCGCCCGTACGGCCGAGGAGGTGCTCGCCGGGTATCTGCACCAGCAGTCCGCGGACTTCCTGCGCAGCCTGCGCCTGCACCGGGAGAGCGGTTCCGACGCGGAGGGCGCCGGCGAGGCCGCCTGGCAGCTGCGCCGGGCCGCCCGCCGGATCAGCGCCACCCTGCACACCTTCCGCCCGCTGACCGAGGAGGCCTGGGCCGACCAACTCCGTTCCGAACTGGGCTGGTTGTCCGGCACCCTCGCCCGCGAACAGGCCTGCGCCGCCCGCCGCGAGCGGCTCATGGCGGCACTTCAGCGGCTGACGGGCCGCGGCGAGCGCCCCGACCGGTCCGACCGCCAGGGCCGGCCGGACCGCGGCAAACGGGGCGACCGTACGACCACGAGCTCCGCCACCGGACCGGCCGCACGGGCCGCCGGTACGCCCGCCACGTCGTCGGCTCCCGCCGCCGAACCGGATGACGGCGCGCTGTCGGCCGGTGCCGCGCGGGCCGGAGCGCTGCTGGACCGCCAGCTCACCCTCGCCCGCACCCGCGCCCACTCCGCCGCGTTGCAGGCCCTGGGCTCGTCCCGCTTCCACGCCGTCGCCGACTCCGTGGCGGTGCTCGCCTCCGAGGCGCCGCTGGCCCGTACGGCCGCCGAGCGCTCGGCCGGTGAGGCGCTGCCGCCACTCGCCGAGCAGGCGCACCGACAGCTCGTCGAGGCGGTCGCCGCACTGCCGCTGTCCCGCGCGGGCTACCCGTACAACGCCGCGGCGCTCTCCGCCGACCAGCGCCAGGACGCACCCTGGCACCAGGTCCGGATGCTGGTGCGGCTGAGCCGTTACGCCCGGGAGGTGCTCGCGCCGGAGTACGCCGACACCCGCCTGGCGGAGGCCGGCCGGGCGCTGGAGTGGCACCGCGACGCCGCGGAGGCCGCCGCGGCCGCCGCCGCGGCGGCCCGCACCCCGCGGATCGCCCCGGCCACGGCGTACGCCCTGGGAGTGCTGCATGCCGACCAGCGGCACGAGGTGGAGGCGGCCCGGTTCGCCTTCGGCCGGGTATGGCTGCCGCGGACCCCGGAACGCAAGAGCTGAGCACGGACGGAAGACCGGAGGACGGACGGAAGACCGGAGGACGGACCGAAGACCGGAAAGGGCCGAGGAGCGAGGAGCGAGGACCGAGGAGAACGCCGGGGAATCGGAACGGCGAACGGAACGGCGAACGGCACGACGGACCGGGAGGAGGTGATGATGTGACGGTGCCTCAGAAACCAATTCGCGCGGCGGGATGCGTCCTGTGGCGCCGGTCATCGTCAGGCGACGGCATCGAACTTGCCCTGATCAGACGCCCGAAGTGGGGAGACTGGTCCCACCCCAAGGGCAAGCTGAAGCGCGGGGAGGACCCCCGGCACGCGGCGGTGCGGGAAACGCTCGAAGAGACCGGCATGACCTGCGAACTCGGCCCGGAGCTGGCCACCCTCCGGTACTTGGTCGACGGCCGCCCCAAGGAGGTCCGCTATTGGGCGGCCGAAGCCACCGGCGGCGCGTTCGAGCCGAATGACGAGGTCGACCGGATGCTGTGGGCGCCCCCTGCCGCTGCCCGCGGCTACCTCACGCAGGAGCGGGACAAGGAGCTGGTCGACGCACTGCTCAGTGCCTTCCACGCCACCGGGGAGGGCCTGCGAGGGTGACGCGGACGCGGGGGAGATGCGGATGCGGGGGAGATGCGGTGCGGCGCGATGCGCCAGGACGCCGGGCCCACGGAGGGGCTCGATGAGGACCGCGATAAAGGGCTCGATAGGAGCCCCGCGAAGGAAAGAAGAGCACCCACTCCTCGCCACTCTTAACGTATAGCGCACCGGGGGGCTTGCGGCAAGACCCCGGTCGTGCCGCAGAATCACCGGCCGAAGCCAGAACAGGCGGAGTCGGCTTCGGAGAATGCGACGTGGTGAGGCGGGGGTTTTGATGATCGACGTGATCATTGCCGGCGGTGGACCGACCGGGTTGATGCTGGCGTGCGAGTTGCGGCTGCACGGTGTGCACGTGGTCGTGCTGGAGAAGGAGACGGAGCCGACCGCATATGTCCGTGCGCTCGGCCTGCATGCGCGCAGCATCGAGGTGATGGACCAGCGCGGTCTGCTGGAGCGGTTCCTCGCGCTCGGCAAGCAGTACCCGGCCGGTGGTTTCTTCGCCGGCATCGCCAAGCCGTCGCCGGAGCGGCTGGACAGCGCGCATGCGTACGTCCTCGGTATCCCGCAGCCCACCACCGATCGCTTGCTGACCGAGCACGCCCTCGAAGCCGGCGTCGAGATCCGGCGCGGCTGCGAACTGGTCGGGCTGAGCCAGGACGACCAGGGGGTGACCGTCGAGCTGGCCGACTCCACGCAGCTGCGCTCGCGCTACCTCGTCGGCTGCGACGGCGGCCGCAGCGCGGTGCGCAAGCTGCTCGGCGTCGGCTTCCCGGGTGAGCCCAGCCGGGTCGAGACGCTGCTGGGCGAGATGGAGGTGGCCGTGCCGCCGGAGACGCTGGCCGCCGTGATGGCCGAGGTCCGCAAGACCCAGCTTCGGTTCGGCGCCGGGCCCATGGGGGACGACGGGGTGTACCGCGTCGTCGTGCCCGCCGAGGGGGTGGCCGAGGACCGCACGGTCCCGCCGACCCTGGAGGAGTTCAAGCAACAGCTGCGGGCCACCGCCGGCACCGACTTCGGCGTGCACTCGCCGCGCTGGCTCTCCCGCTTCGGCGACGCCACCCGGCAGGCCGAGCGCTACCGGGTCGACCGGGTGCTGCTGGCCGGCGACGCGGCGCACATCCACCCGCCGACCGGCGGGCAGGGGCTCAACCTCGGGATCCAGGACGCGTTCAACCTCGGCTGGAAGCTGGCCGCCACGGTCAACGGCTGGGCACCGGAGGGTCTGCTGGACAGCTACCACGCCGAACGGCACCCGGTGGCCGCCGACGTGCTGGACAACACCCGTGCGCAGATGGTGCTGATGTCCACCGACGCGGGTGCCCGGTCGGTGCGCCGGCTGGTGGCGGAGCTGATGGACTTCGAGGACGTGAACCGGCATCTGACGGAGAAGATCATCGCGATCGGGGTCCGCTACGACTTCGGCGCGGGCCATGAACTGCTCGGCCGCCGGATGCGGGACGTGGGGCTGAAGCGCGGACGCCTCTACGGGCTGATGCACGGCGGCCGCGGACTGCTGCTCGACCAGACCGGCCGGCTCTCGGTGGCGGGCTGGGCGGACCGGGTCGACCACGTCGTCGACGTCAGCGAGGAACTGGACGTGCCCGCGGTGCTGCTGCGGCCGGACGGCCATGTGGCGTGGGTCGGCGAAGATCAGCAGAGTCTGCTCGACCAGCTGCCCAAGTGGTTCGGCGCTGCCGCCAGCTGAGCGTGCGGTGGTGAGCGGAGAACCTCTGCGGTCAGCGGCTCCGCCACTCGCCGCATCGGCCACGATTCGACGCTGACGGGCGGCTGACGGGCGGCTGACGGGCGATCGGGAATCGTGACCAGGTCTCCTCAATTGGGCCATGTCCCCCGTACGTCCTGTCCTGTTTCTGCGCCGGTCCCTTGAAGTGCCACCGGCCGCAACGAAGCCCGGACCGGAGGATTTTTCCCGTCAACCAGTTCGTCGCACCAGCAGGCCGGGGAAAGGGCCGGCCTGCTAATTTCAGGGGTTTACACTGCCTGCATGGCACAGAAGGTAATCACCATCTACACGGACGACCTCACGGGCGAAGAGTCCACCGAGGCCGCTACGCACACTCTTTCTCTTGACGGTGTGACTTACGAGATCGATTTGAGTCCGGACAGTTACGACCAGCTGCTGGAAGCGGTGGGGCCGTTCTTGAAGGCCGGCCGCAAGACCGGGAAGGGCCGTAAGCCGCGCAAGGCGGCAGCCGCCGGTAATGAGGACACTGCCGCGATCCGGGCCTGGGCCAAGTCGAGCGGGTACAACGTCAGCGACCGTGGCCGGGTGCCCGCCGAGATTCGTGAGGCTTACCAAAAGGCCAAGTGAATTTTTTGCATAAACCGGAAGCCCCTCACCACGTGTGAGGGGCTTCTTTGTGTCCGGTTCCGGCGGGGGTGGGCTGTCCGCGGGGGCAGTGGCGGCCCGGCGTTCCGGGCAAGGGAAAAGGACAAACAAGAAGGCATTCATTTCCGTGGATTAGGGCCTGTCGTTGCCGAACACCCCTGGCCGCCGCGCATTGCGGGGAGGGGGAGCGGCGGCCGGGGCCGCCCCGTGCCCATGGGCGGCCCCCGCTCGTGGTTCAGCGGCGCCGCAGGGAGGCGTCCGCGAGGGCCGGCGGCAGGTAGTAGCTGTCGGCCGGGTTGAGGTCGGTGCCCGGCGGGACGATCGCGTCGATCCGGTCCAGGACGTCCGCGCCGAGCGTCACCTCGGAGCCCTCCAGCATGCTGTCGAGCTGGTCGAGGGTGCGCGGGCCGATGATCACGGAGGTCACCGCCGGGTGGGACCGTACGAAGGCGGTCGCCAGATGCGGCAGCGTCAGACCCGCTTCCGCCGCGAGCTTCGAGAGCGCGGCGACCGCCTCCGCCTTACGGGCGTTCTCCGGCACCGACAGATCGAACTTCTGGCTCTCCAGCCCCGCGCGCGAACTGGCCGAGAGATCGCGGCCGGAGAGCCAGCCGGCGCTGAGCGGGCCCCAGGTCAGCACGCCCATGCCGTAGCGCTGCGCGGTCGGCAGCACCGCCCGCTCCGCCCCGCGCGCCAGCATCGAATACGGCGGCTGCTCGGTACGGAAGCGGAGGTGGCCGCGGCGCTCGGCGGTCCACTGCGCCTCGACGAGCTGCTCGGCGGGGAAGGTGGAGGTCCCGATCGCCCGCACCTTGCCGGACCGTACGAGGTCGGAGAGCGCGGAGAGCGTCTCGTCGATGTCGGTGGCCGGGTCGGGGCGGTGCACCTGGTAGAGGTCGAGGTGGTCGGTGCCCAGCCGGCGCAGGCTGTCCTCCACCGCGCGGATGATCCAACGCCGGGAGTTGCCGCCGTGGTTGGCGTCCGTCCCCATCGGGTTGAAGAACTTCGTGGCCAGGACGACGTCCTCGCGGCGCCCCTTGAGCGCCTTGCCGACGATCTCCTCGGACTCGCCCGCGGCGTACACGTCCGCGGTGTCCACGAAGTTGATGCCGGCGTCCAGCGCACGGTGCACGATTCGTACGCAGTCGTCGTGATCGGTGTTGCCCCAGGCGCCGAGCATCATCGCGCCGAGCGCGTACTCGCTGACCGAGATGCCGGTACCGCCGAGGATCCTGCGCTGCATGAGCTGCTCCTTATGCGAGTTCTCAGGGGCCGTCCCCGGGGCGTGCCGGAGCGGCCTCCGGGGCGCCCCTGAGCCGTATGTGCACCACCTTGCGGTCCGTACGAGGAGCGGACCAGGCCCGTCACAGCCTGGGTCCGGTGGAACCACCCGACCGGCCGTGCGTCGCATACTGGACCGATGCTGCACGCCGAAATCGAGATCAGTTCGTTCCTCAAGGCGCGCCGGGCGGCGCTCGACCCGGCGGACCTCGGCCTGCCCGGCGGGGTCGGCCGCCGCCGGGTGCGCGGGCTGCGGCGCGAGGAGGTCGCCCAGCTCGCCGGCATCAGCGTCGACTACTACACCCGGATCGAGCAGGGCCGTGCGCCCGCCATCTCCGACTCCGTCCTGGACGCGATCGCGCGGGCGCTGCGGCTGTCCGGCGGCGAAGTGACGTATCTGCGCAATATCGCCGTCCCCCGGCGCCGTACGGCGGACTGCGTCGCCGCCCCGGGCGCGGACCGCGGCCCGTGCGCCGGCCCCCGGCAGACCGTACGCCCCGAGATCCAGCAGCTCCTGGACGCGATGGAGACCACCGTCCCGGCCATGGTCCTCGGCCGCGGCCTGGACATCCTGGCCTGGAACGCGCTCGGCGGCCGGGTCGCCTTCGACCTGCCGGCGCTCGCCCCGGACCGGCGGAACACCGCGCTGCTGGTCTTCCTCGACCCGGCGGCGCGCGACCTGCACCCGGACTGGGAGGCGAAGGCGGTGGAGGTGGTCGGCAATCTGCGCGCCGAGAGCGGCCGGCACCCCGAGGACCCGCGGATCTGTGAGGTGGTCAACGAACTCCTCCTGCACAGCCGGGACTTCCGGCGGATCTGGGAGACACAGTCGGTGCACGAGTGCCTGCGCGGCGCCAAGCGCCTCGTGCATCCGCACGTCGGCGAGCTCTTCGTCACCTTCGAGAGCTTCCGGCTGAGCACCGACCCGGACCAGGTGCTGGTGACGTACACGGCCGAGCGCGGGTCGCAGACGGAGCGGCGGCTGCGGGAGCTGGGGGCACTGGGGCACCCGGTGCTGACCGCGTAGAAGTCGGTCTTGACGGCGTAGGAACCGGTCAGGACCGCGTAGAAGCCGGTCCTGACCGAGAGAAACGGGGTGCGCCCGCCCGTGTGCAGACGCGCCCGCCCGTGTGGAGACGCACGCGCCCCGGCGGAGACGCGCCCGCCCCTGTCGAGATGCGCCCGCCCCTTATGGAGTCGAGATACGCCCGCCCCTACGGATGGGCGTGTGCCACTGCCCCGCCCCGGGGAGCCAGCGCCTCCCACCGCACCGTGACCTCCCCCTGGCGCCGGCGCCGCGGGTCGCCGGTCAGCGGCCAGTCCGTGGCCAGCGCCTGTACGGCGGCGCGCCACCGCTGGCGGGCGCCGAGGGCGCCGAGCGGGGCGGCGCTGGCCCAGGCGCGGTCGAAGTCCCGCAGGAAGGCATGGACCGGCTCGCCCGGCACATTGCGGTGGATCAGCGCCTTCGGGAGACGTTCCGCCAGGTCGGAGGGTGTCTGGAGGGAGCCGAGCCGGGCGGCGAAGGTGACCGTGCGCGGCCCTTCGGGGCCCAGCGCCACCCAGACGTGCCGCCGCCCGATCTCGTCGCAGGTGCCCTCTATCAGCAGCCCGCCGGGCGCCAGCCGTGCGCACAGCCGCCGCCACACGGCGGCCACCTCGTCCTCGTCGTACTGCCGCAGCACATTCGCGGCCCGGATGAGGACCGGTGCCCGCTTGCGCTGCCCCGGCAGCGGCACCTCGAAGCCGCCGTGGAGGAAGTCCAGCCCCGGCCGCTCGTACGGCCGGGCGGCCTCGACCCGCCCCGGATCTATCTCTATGCCGACGACCCGGGCGTCCGGGCGGACCGTACGCAGCCGGCCCAGCAGCTCCACCGCGGTCCAGGGCGCGGCGCCGTAGCCGAGGTCGACCGCCACGGGGTCGGCGGCGCGGCGCAGCTCGGCGCCGTGTTCGGCCGCTATCCAGCGGTCCATGCGGCGCAGCCGGTTGGGGTTGGTGGTCCCGCGGGTGGCGGTTCCGACGGGCCGGGACTGCGGGGGTATGAGGGCGGCGGCGGAGACCGTGGGGCGGCGGACCATGCCATCGAGGGTATGGGGTGGACCCGGGAAGCCCGCCCGCCCCGGTCGCCCGCCGTGGTCGCCCGTCTCGGTACCCGGGCCACACTTGGTCACGCTTTGGCAAAGTGCGGCCGGAGTGCGCCGGACGGAAATGGATGGCCGGGGTGTGTTGTTGCAGGGGGTCGGAGGCGTGCCGCCCGCCTCGCCTAGGAGGTAGCTCGACGTGAGCCAATACGTGTCCCGGCTCCGCAGTCGGCCCCCCGGCCAGTTCGCGGGCCAGGGCCGCCTGCGCCTGCCCGGCAGCCCGCGCCGCCCCCGCCGGGTGGCCATGCTCAGCGTGCACACCTCCCCGCTGCACCAGCCCGGTACGGGCGACGCCGGCGGCATGAACGTCTACATCGTCGAGCTGGCCAGGAAGCTCGCCTCGATCAACATCGAGGTGGAGATCTTCACCCGCGCCACCACCGGCACCCTCCCGCCCGCCGTCGAGCTCGCCCCGGGCGTCCTCGTACGGCATGTGGACGCCGGCCCGTACGAGGGCCTGGCGAAGGAGGAGCTGCCCGCCCAGCTGTGCGCCTTCACCCATGGCGTGATGCAGGCCTGGGCCGGCCACCGCCCCGGTTACTACGACCTGGTGCACTCCCACTACTGGCTCTCCGGCCATGTCGGCTGGCTGGCCGCCGAGCGCTGGGGCGTCCCGCTGGTGCATGCGATGCACACCATGGCCAAGGTCAAGAACGCCGCGCTGGCCGTCGGCGACACCCCCGAACCGGCCGCCCGGGTGATCGGCGAGACACAGATCGTCCGCGCCGCGGACCGTCTGATAGCCAACACCGCCGAGGAGGCCGGCGAACTCGCCCGGCATTACGAGGCCGAGCCCGGCAAGGTCGCCGTGGTGCACCCCGGCGTCAACCTCGACCGCTTCCGGCCCACCGGCGGCGAGGTCGCCGAGAGCCGGGCCGCCGCCCGCGCCCGCCTCGGCCTGCCGCAGGACGCGATCATTCCGCTCTTCGCCGGCCGCATACAGCCGCTGAAGGCTCCCGACATCCTGCTGCGCGCCGCCGCCGCCCTGGTGACCGAGGACCCCTCGCTGCGCTCGCGGCTGGTCGTGCCCGTGGTCGGCGGGCCCAGCGGCAGCGGCCTGGCCAAGCCGGAGGGGCTCCAGAAGCTGGCCGCCCGGCTCGGCATCGCCGACCTGGTGCAGTTCCGCCCGCCGGTCGGCCAGGAACAGCTCGCCGACTGGTACCGCGCCGCATCCGTGCTGGTCATGCCCTCGTACAGCGAATCCTTCGGACTGGTCGCCATCGAGGCCCAGGCCTGTGGCACCCCGGTCGTCGCGGCCTCGGTCGGCGGTCTGCCGGTGGCCGTACGCGACGGCGTCAGCGGTTTCCTCGTCGCCGGCCACGACCCGGCCGACTACGCCCGCGCACTCGGCCGTTTCGTCGCGGACCCGGCCCTGCCCACCCGTATGGGCACCGACGCCGCGCGCCATGCCCAGTCCTTCGGCTGGGACACCGCTGCCGCGGCCACGGGCGACGTCTACACCGCCGCCATGCAGGAACACCGCCGTCACCTACGATCCCTCCATGGGTGACGAGCGAGAGACGAACGGTGTGGCGGGCAGCACCACGGCCGAGGCGGTTCCGACGGCGCGGACCGTGATCGAGCGGACCCTGGCCGACGCCGAGCTCGAATGGGAGTCGCCCTCCGAGGGCACCTACGTCATCAAGCTCCCCGGCACCCGCAAGCTCTCCACGACCTGTTCGCTCATCGTCGGCAGGCACTCCCTCTCCATCAACGCCTTCGTCGTCCGGCACCCCGACGAGAACCACGAGGCCGTGCACCGCTGGCTCCTCGAACGCAACACCCGTCTCTACGGCGTCAGTTACGCGATCGACAAGCTCGGTGACATCTACCTCGTGGGCAAGCTCCCGCTGGCCGCCGTCACCCCCGACGAACTCGACCGCATCCTCGGCACGGTGCTGGAGAACGCCGACGGCAGCTTCAACACCCTGCTGGAAATGGGCTTCGCCACCGCCATCCGCAAGGAGTACGCCTGGCGGGTCTCCCGCGGCGAATCCACCCGCAACCTGGACGCGTTCACGCATCTGACGCGGAACGGCGGTGCGGAGGCATAAGCCCCGCGTACGGGACGTTGTTGCCGAAGCGGCATCAAAGTTTGCTCCTCTCTTCCTCCTGAGCGCATGGTCGGCGCCAGGAGGTGCTCACCCATGGAAGACGCACTGGTCACCCGGACCGGCGGGACGAGACGTACTGATGGCGATCGAGCGGCTGGAGCAGAGGCGATGACCACGACACAGGCCCGGCACGACGACCACTCCCACGATCACGGCCACCCCCACCACCACGGCCACGACGACGACTTCGACTGGGCCGCGATGGCCGACCTGCTGGAGCTGGAGGGCGAGACCCACAGCCCCTACGTCCGCCAGGCCCTGGCGGAGCTCGGCGATCTGAGCCCGCGCCGCATCCTGGACATCGGCAGCGGCCCGGGCGTCGCGGCCTGCCGGATGGCGTCGGTCTTCCCCGGGGCCGAGGTCACCGCGGTGGACGGCACACCGGAGCTGCTGGCCCGCGCCGCGGAACGGGCCGAGCGGCTCAGTGTCCGGCTGCGGACCCAGGCGGCCGAGTTCCCGGCCGGGCTCGCCGGCCTGGGCCCGGCGGACCTGGTGTGGACCGCGCAGGTCGTGCATCACGTGGGCGACCAGCAGGGTGCGCTGGACCAGCTGGCCGGGCTGCTCGCCCCCGGCGGTGTGCTGGCCGTCGTCGAGGGCGGTCTGCCGCCCCGCTGGCTGCCGCGCGACCTGGGCTTCGGCCGCCCCGGCCTACAGGAGCGGCTCGACGTGGCGATGGCCGACCGCTTCAGCCGGATGCGGGCCGAGCTGCCCGGCGCGGTGCCGGTGGTCGAGAGCTGGTCCGGCATGCTGCGGGCCGCGGGGCTCACCGGCGTACGGAGCAAGACCTTCCTCGTGGACCACCCCGCGCCGCAGGCCGACGGCCCGGAGCAGCCCGTACGGCTCTCGGCCCGGCGGTCCCTGGAGCGCTGCCGCGACACGCTCGCCGACCTCCTGGACGACGTGGACCTGACGACCCTGGACCGGCTCCTCGACCCGGCCGACCCGGAGGGCGTCGACCGGCGCCCCGACGTCTTCCTCCTCACCGCGAAGACCGTGCACTTCGGCACCGCGGCCTGAGCGTTCCGCACACGCCTGGACGCCACGACGACGGGCGGGTGCCCGGCCGGACCGCTCCGGCCGGGCACCCGCCCGTTCCGACCACCGGCCCCTACTCCACCTTTACTCCACCTTCGAAGGCCGCACCGACGCCTGGGCGGGAACCGTGGCCGTAGCCGGAGCCGCGGCCGCGACCGCAGCGGAAGTCGCGGCTGCGACCCTGGCTGCCGGACCCGACGTGGTCTCCTCCGCCACCGGAGCCATGGCCGAATCCGCCGTCGTGGCCGCGGGGGAGCCCGCCACCGCTCCGGCGCCCGCCTGCCCCGCCTGCCCCGGCAGGCTCCGCAGCAGCAGGCCGTAGCCCAGAGCGGCCACCGTGCCGATCACCGCGCAGCCGGTCCACAGCGCATCGGCGCCGTAGTGGTCGATCACCGTGCCGCCGAGCAACGGGGCGGCCAGGGAGGCGATCGACCAGGACAGGGAGTACATGCCCTGGTAGCGGCCGCGGCCGTGCAGCGGGGACAGCCGCACCACCAGGCCCATCTGGGTGGGGGAGTTGATGATCTCGCCGAGGGTCCAGACGGCGACGGCGACCGCGTACATGGCGACCGAGCCCGCCAGCGCGGTGAGCCCGAAGCCGTAACCGGTGAGCAGGGCCGAGCAGATGAGGAGCATCGCCGGGCTGCGGTGTTCGATGAAGCGCGTCACGGGGATCTGGAGCAGCACGACGAGGACGCCGTTGACCGCGACGACCAGGCCGAAGTCAGCGCTGGAGAAGCCGTCCTGACCCATCGACACGGGCATCGACACGTACGCCTGCTGGAAGAGCAGGGCGAGCAGCAGGTTGAGGCCGACCACGGTCATGAAACGGCCGTCGCGCAGGACGGTCAGCATGGAGACGGGGGCGGGGGCCGTGCGGGCGTCGTCGTCCTGACCGTCCTGCGTGCTCGCGGCGGGACGCGATTCGGGGAGCTTCCAGAAGACGATCAGCGCGCAGCCCAGGACGAGCGTGGCCTCGCCCAGGAAGAGGATCAGGTAGCCGTGCTGGGCGATGAGTCCGGCGGCGGTGGACGAGATGGCGAAGCCGAGGTTGATCGCCCAGTAGTTGAGGGAGAAGGCGCGGACCCGGTCCTCGGGGGCGACGATGTCCGCCATCATCGCCTGTACGGCGGGGCGGGAGGCGTTGGTCGCCATGCCGACCACGCCCGCCACCACCGCGATGGCGACCGGACTCTCCATGAAGCCGAGCAGCGCCACGGACGCTGCCGTCGACAGCTGGGCGATCAGCATGGTGGGCCGGCGGCCGAGCCGGTCGGTCAGTACCCCGGCGCCCACGGACGAGATCACTCCGCCGAGCCCGTAGAGCGCACCGACCAGGCCCGCGTACGAGGCCGAGTGGCCGCGCTCGACGGTCAGATAGAGGGCGAGGAAGGTGGCGACGAACGCCCCCAGCCGGTTGATCAAGGTGCTGGTCCACAGCCACCAGAACTGCCGGGGGAGACCGGAGACGCTCTCCCTGGCGGCGCGCCGGAGCCGGGCCGGCCCGGAGGGGCTCGTTGTGGATGCGGACATGACATTTCCCCCGTGGAGCGACGATGTGGTGCGGTGCGGCGCGTGGCAGAGATGCGGAGAGCGAAGCGGGCGGTGCGGCGGACTGCCGGGAGCGGCTCCGCGTGAGCGGTGGCCGCGGCGTACGGGCGTATAAGTAAGTGGCTCAAGCTACGAGCGCAACCTACATACGGGGCGCTCCCCGCCGCCACTCATTTGACGCGAAGCGTCAATCGGCACCGGGACGCCCAGGTCCTGGACCCCCGCAAGGCGCCGCGCGGACTTGGATTACGCTCGACGCCATGGCCGACGCACCGTACAAGCTGATCCTCCTCCGCCACGGCGAGAGCGAGTGGAACGCGAAGAACCTGTTCACCGGCTGGGTGGACGTCAATCTCAACGAGAAGGGCGAGAAGGAGGCAGTCCGCGGCGGAGAGCTGCTCAAGGACGCCGGCCTGCTCCCCGACGTAGTGCACACCTCCCTCCAGAAGCGCGCCATCCGCACCGCGCAGCTGGCGCTGGAGTCCGCCGACCGGCACTGGATCCCGGTCCACCGCAGCTGGCGGCTGAACGAGCGCCACTACGGTGCGCTCCAGGGCAAGGACAAGGCGCAGACGCTGGCCGAGTTCGGCGAGGAGCAGTTCATGCTCTGGCGCCGCTCGTACGACACCCCGCCGCCCCCGCTCGACGACGACTCCGAGTTCTCCCAGGCCCACGACCCGCGCTACGCGTCGATCCCGCCGGAGCTGCGCCCGAGGACCGAGTGCCTCAAGGACGTCGTCCACCGCATGCTGCCGTACTGGTACGACGGCATCGTCCCGGACCTCCTCGCCGGCAAGACGGTCCTGGTCGCCGCCCACGGCAACAGCCTGCGCGCCCTGGTCAAGCACCTCGACGGCGTCTCCGACGAGGACATCGCCGGCCTGAACATCCCCACCGGCATCCCGCTCGCCTACGAGCTGGACGCCGACTTCCGCCCCGTCAAGCGCGGCGGCACCTACCTCGACCCGGAGGCCGCCAAGGCCGCCATCGAGGCAGTGAAGAACCAGGGCAAGAAGAAGTAAGAACGGAAATCAGGCCCCTCACCTGCCCGTTTGATGCAGGTGAGGGGCCTTCGTTCGCTCTGGGCGCTCTGTGGGCCCTCAGCGCAAAGGGCCGTCTGTCACACCGGCGCTACGTGGCGTAGCCCGGGCTAGCTGCTGGTGGTGCGGCGGCGCTTCCACCACACGAGCGCCACGCCGGCGGACAGCAGGGCCGCGGCGATTGCGGCGATGGTGGCGATCTGGGCACCGGTGTCGGCGAGACCGCCCCCGCCGTTGTCGTCGCCGGTCGGGGGTGTGGCAGGAGGCTGTGTGTGGTCCCCGCTGCCGGTGGGGTCGGGCTGCGGGGTGTGGGTCGGGCCCGTGGTGGGCTTCCCGGTGGGTTTGTCCGTCGGCGTCGGAGTCGGCGTCGGGGTGGGGGTGCCTGCGTCGTCGTCGCTCCTGCCCGCGCTGTTGCCGCCGAGCATCAGCATCCCGTCCTGGTCCGCGTCATCCGTGGCCGCCTTGATCGCCGTGTTCTTCGTGCGCGGCGTGTAGGGGCGCTCCGCGAGGAACTGAAGACGCGTGATGTTGCGCTTGGGCTGCTTGGAGAAGTCGACACCGCCGACGGTGACGACCCAGACCTCTTGGCCCTTGGTGAGTTCGTACTTGAACTCGCCTTCCTTGAAGATCTTGGCGTACTTGGTGAAGACGTCGGTCTTCTTCCAGCCCTGGTGGGGGGCGCGCAGCGGCCACCGCTCGACGTTGTTGCTGTTGATGATGCTGCGGTAGTCGGTGGGGCGCTCGGCGTCCTGCTGGCGGATCCACTCGGCTGCGACGCGGGCGGTGTAGACGCGGCGCAGGTCGGCGTATTCCGGCTTGGTGTTGATCCACTTCTCGACTTCGGGGATCACCGTGCGCTGAAGGACGCGTTCGTTGTGTGCGATCTGCGGCTTGGTGAGCCTGCACGGCTTCTCGCCACCGGGGCCGGGGGTGTTGACCTCCGCGTACTCCGACTGGAGCTTCAACGGTGCGTCGAGGATGTGGATGCCGCCATCCTGCTCGCGGACCTTCGCGGGCTTGGGCTCGATCCAGTTGCGGCCGGAGTGCAGGCACGGCCAGCCGTTGACCTTGGACAGGCCGTCCCACGCGGCCTTGCCGACATCGGTCTTGGGGTCCATGGCCTTGTAGAAGTCGTGCTTGAGCTGGAGGTCGGCTTCCAGCAGGACACGTCCGGCGTCGGTGGAGGCGAATTTGTCGTCCATGATCGTGCCGGGAGTGTCCGGGTTGAGGTTGACCCAGAACTTGTCCGGCGTGAGCGCCAGCCACGTGAAGAAGGCATCGGAGAGCATCTGTGCCTTGGCCTTGCCGCCCCAGCCTCCGGTCTCGCCCGGAGCCTTCTTCGCGGAGAACGCATAGTCCAGGCCCTTGCCCTTGACGGGCTTGCCGACGTACTTCAGCTCCAGAGAGGTGAAGTCGATACCGCCCGGCCCTTTGGGGAATCGGCCGCCCGACGCCTGGTTGCGCCGGTTGAGGAAGTCGCCCATGTCCTTCGGCGTCGCCTTGGACTGCTTGATCTGGTCGACCGCCCCACCGCGCGAGCCGTTCGTCTTGGACGGGTCGGCGTTCATGTAGGGGGCGTTGTACCGGTAGGGGCTGTTGTTGCTCTTGGCCGGCGCCTTCTCGATGGCGTTCGAGCGGTGCTCGTGGATCGTGACCCGCTCCCGGCCGAGGGCGTCCTTGCCGAGGTTGCGGCGCATCTCGTCGAAGAACTTCTGTCCCTTGCCGCCGCGCTCTTCAGCGAAGATGTACCGGATCCGGTAGCCGGACTTCTGCCAGTTCTTGTTCCTGGACAGCTCCAGGTCCTTGGGCTTTTGGGTGTCCTCCGGCTTGTCGTTGGACTTGATCTCCACGATCTCGCGGGTCTTCTTGTTGATCGCGTCCAGGATCCGGCGGTGTACCGTGCCGGTCTTCGGGTCCCGGATCTTGATCTCCTTCTGGCAGATCCAGTCCGGTCCGGTCAGCCCGAAGTCCTTGACGACCTTCGCCTCATAGGCCTTGCCGCGCGGGTCGTGCCCGGACTGCGGAATGTAGGCGCCGTCCCTCCAGCCTTCCCAGTCGGTCTTCCACCGGCTGGTCGGCTTGGCGATCTCCTTGGCGTAGTAGGCGTAGACGCGCCGGGGGTCACCCTTCCCGTACGCGTCCGGGTTCTTGCCGATCTTGTCCAGAAAGTCTTCGCGTTCGGCAGCGTCTTCAGGGAGCTGCAAGCCGTCGTACTGCTTGCCGGTGTTGACGTAGTCGAACTCGTCCCATTGCGACTTCGGACGACTGGTGTCACCGTCCGGGAGGCGCCTGGTGGGGGTGTTCTTGATTCCGTAGAGTTCGTCGCACCGCTTGCCCGGCGACAGAGGCTTTTCCTTCGGCGCCGCCGCCGCAGTGTCGAGAGTCGGCAGCGCGCCCATGGAGAGCACCGCCGTACAGGCGACGGCAATCGAGGCCTGTGTCCAGGCGCGCAGACGGCCGCTTAATATCTGGTACTTCACGTGAGGCAGGTCTTCCCCAAGGGCCCAGTGGGGTGGGGTCCCGTGCGCCTCCAGGGCCCCCGTAGTCATTGGCGGCGCAAGGGTCTCCCCCACCCTAGAGCGCCAACTGCCCGCATGTGTAAGGGATTTGAGGCGTGTCGGGCATCAACTCGTCATGTACATGCGATCGTTATAGGCGCAGCCACCGGCGGCGTTAGGGTCGGCGGCATGGACGAACAGCAGCAGGAACAGGAGCGGGAATGGGCGGACAACCCGCGCCTGGACGCCTGGATCTCCGAACAGCGCGCAGCCTTCCACGCCCATTTCCCGCCCGCAGCGGACGACTGGGATTTCAGTATCGAATCCCTCGACCGTCTTGAAGCCCTCATGCGGCGCCGGTTCTCCTCCAGCGAGGAGATCAGGGCCGAGCGGGACAGCGGCCCGGTCGGCGCCGCCACGTGGTACCTGGGCGAGGTGCATGTGCGTACCGCCGGCGCGCAATGGCAGTACGGGGCGGAACCCGACCTTGCCGCCCCCGAGCACGACCGGCCCTACGTCACCATCCCCTATGAACGCATCGACGAGTACCCACCTGCCGACGACGACCCCGCTCAGGACGGCCGCCCGCTGATGACCCCTGAGAGCGAGCTGCGCGCCCTGTTCCTGCGCGGTCCCGACAACCACCTCCGTGACACCCTCGCCCCCTACCACCGCGTGCGAGACATCGAAGACGACGCGCAGTGACGGACGGCCTGGTCTTCCGGCCCCGTCTTCCTGCCGAGGCGTTGTCGCCCAGCGCCGGAGTCCACCCGGAACCCCGGTTTCCCTGCGGAAATCGGGGTTCTCGCGTGTACGGCACCAGGCGGCGCGCCGTGGCGGCGCCCCGAGGTGACGACCGCGCAGGCAGAGGCGGACCGCGTCTGTGGATGCGGCCTGCGCCTGGGGATGCAGCATGGAAGAGGGGCCGCATTCGTCTGCAACCGGAAGGATGAGCGCGATGCCCAAGTTCATGGACATCCATCACGGCATGAAGGGCGTGACGCCCGACCAGCTCAACGCGGCGCACCAGGCCGACCTCGCGATCCAGAGCGAGGAAGGCGTGACCTTCGAACACGCCTGGGCCGACACCGACTCCGGCGATGTGTTCTGTCTGTCGGAAGCGCCCTCGGCGGGCGCCGTCCAGCGCATCCACGAGCGCACCGGCCATAAGGCGGACGAGATCCATCCGCTGTCGATCAGCCTGTGAACCGGCTCCGCAACAGGGCCTGCCCGTAAGCAGGGGGCCGGGCAATCCGGAACACGGCAGCGGCCCCGACCGGACGATCGACCGGTCGGGGCCGCGGTGGCGCTGTGCCGTAGGGGCGCCGTGCCGTGACGGTCGCTAGCAGCCGCCGCCGCACTGGCACGATCCGCCCGACTGGCAGCCGCAGCTACAGCCGGGACCGCAGGCGCAGCCGGCGCGCAGCGAGTGCGGTGGCTGCGGAGCGACGTGGGGCGCGGAAACGGGGGAGTCCGCCATGGGTGCCATGCATTGCCTCCTAGGGGTCACCTGGTGCCCATTGCAAGCCCGGGGGACGAGGCGCGTCAACGGCGCGTGGAGGCACACGTCAACGGCGCACGGCGCTTCACGGGGCGGACTCGCGCCCTTCTCCCGCCGCCTCGGCTAGGCGCCTTCCACGGCCGTCGGCGGGGCCAGCTCGTCGGCGTGCTCGCCGGTCACGAGGTAGACGACCCGCTTCGCGACGGAGACCGCGTGGTCCGCGAAGCGCTCGTAGTAGCGGCCCAGCAGGGTCACGTCCACGGCCGTCTCGATGCCGTGCTTCCAGCGGTCGTCCATCAGGTGCTGGAAGAGCGTGCGGTGCATCGTGTCCATCGCGTCGTCGTCCTGCTCCAGCTGGAGCGCGAGATCGACGTCCTTGGTGATGATGACCTCGGCGGCCTTGGCCATCAGGCGCTGCGCCAGCTGCCCCATCTCCAGGATGGTGGCGTGCAGGTCGCGCGGCACGGCCGTCTCCGGGAAGCGCAGCCGGGCCAGCTTGGCCACGTGCTGGGCCAGGTCGCCGGAGCGCTCCAGGTCGGCGCTCATCCGCAGCGAGGTGACGACGATCCGCAGATCGGTGGCGACCGGCTGCTGCCGCGCCAGCAGGGCGATCGCGCGGGCCTCCAGATCGCGCTGGAGATCGTCGACCTTCTCGTCGGCGGCGATGACGTTCTCGGCCAGCTTGAGGTCCGCGTCGAGGATCGCCGTGGTGGCGCGCCCGATCGCGGAGCCGACGAGCCGGGCCATCTCGACCAGGCCCTCGCCGATCGAATCCAGCTCCTCGTGGTACGCGTCCCGCATCTTGACCTTCTCTCGCTTCGATGTGGTGGTGTGGCGTGGGTGGGAGGTGGAACGGGGTGCAGGGTGACCTGTGCCCACGCTCTCACGGCCGGTGCCCGCGCGGCCCGTGCCCCGGAAGGGCGGTGCTCCTCGGAGCCGGTACTCCGTGGTGCCGGTGCTCCGGAGGCAGTCGCCCCGCGGTCGCTCAGGGTGTCCGGCCGCGCATCGGTGGGGAACCGGTCCGCCACCCGCACCGTCACCCTGCGGGTACCGCGCGACCTGCGGTGCCACCGCGGGTGAACCGGCGCAGACGTGAAGGTGAACTCTGGGCGACGCATCCACGGCCCCGAGGCCTGCCCCGCGGTTCACCTGGCCGAGCGCCACAGCGGCAGGGCGCGAGCGCCGGTTTCCCTAGGGACACCCGTCGGGCAGCCGCACGCCCCGCACCGGCCTCCGGAGTGAACCGGTGTGGACGCCACGGTGAACTCTGGGCGACGGGTGTTCGAGCAGAGCCCCGCATGGCTGGGGAAGTGTCCGATCCGGCGCATAACCTGGAGTCATGAACGTGGACGCGGCCGTCGCCGCAGTGGCTGCGATCGCCGGGCTCTGTACCGGTGTCTTCGCCATGCTGGCGTTCCGCTGGAGCGAGCGTGACCAGGCCAAACCCACCCGCACCTCGCTGCACACGGACGCCGTGCTGCCCCCCGGGGTCGACACCGTGCTGTCGGTGCTCCGCTCCTCCGCCGTGGTCCTCGACGAGGCCGACTCCGTCGTCAAGGCCAGCTCCGCCGCCTACGCCCTCGGGCTGGTCCGCGGCGGCAAGCTCGCCGTCGAGCCGATGATGCAGATGGCCCGCGACACCCGCAGGGACGGCGAGATACGCCAGGTCGAGCTGGATCTGCCACGCCGCGGCACCGGCCGCGGCGAGGCCCTCGCGGTCTCCGCCCGGGTCGCCCCGCTCGGCTCCCGGCTCGTCCTGCTGCTGGTCGAGGACCTCACGGAGGCCCGCCGCATAGAGGCGGTCCGCCGTGACTTCGTGGCCAACGTCAGCCATGAGCTCAAGACGCCCGTCGGCGCCCTGTCGCTGCTCTCCGAGGCCGTGATGGACGCCAGCGACGACCCCGAGGCCGTCGAGCGCTTCGCCGGCCGGATGCAGAACGAGGCCACCCGCCTGACCAACCTCGTCCAGGAGCTCATCGACCTCTCCCGGGTGCAGAACGACAACCCGCTGGAGGACGCCGAGCCGGTCCGGGTCGACGAGCTGGTCGCCGAGGCGATGGACCGCTGCCGCCAGCAGGCCGGCACGAAACAGATCACCATGGCCGTCGGCGGGGCTGATGACCTGCACGTATGGGGAAACCGCGGCCAGCTCGCGGCGGCCCTGGGCAACCTCGTCGAGAACGCCGTCAACTACTCCCCGGCACGCACCCGCGTCGGGATCGCCGGGCGCCGTGTCTCCGCTCCCGGCGGCGACCTGATCGAGATCGCGGTGACCGACCAGGGCATCGGGATATCCGAAAGGGACCGGGACCGCGTCTTCGAGCGGTTCTACCGTGTGGACCCGGCGCGCTCGCGCGCCACCGGCGGGACCGGTCTCGGCCTCGCCATCGTCAAGCACGTGGCCGCCTCGCACGGCGGGGAGGTCACGGTGTGGAGCGCTGAGGGACAGGGCTCCACCTTCACCCTGCGTCTCCCGGAAGCCGGAGCCGTACGCGACCGCGAACGGCCCGCCGACCCGTCCGCGGAGGGCCTCGACGAAGAGGACCGCCCGTACGAGACCTTCAACGATCCGCTCCCAGCTCACCCAGCCCCGGAGGTCCTTCCGTGACCCGAGTGCTTGTCGTCGAGGACGAGGAATCGTTCAGCGACGCACTGTCGTACATGCTCCGCAAGGAGGGTTTCGAGGTCGCCATCGCGGCTACGGGCCCCGACGGACTGGACGAGTTCGAGCGCAACGGCGCCGACCTCGTCCTGCTGGACCTGATGCTGCCGGGCCTGCCCGGTACGGAGGTCTGCCGCCAGCTGCGTGGCCGCTCCAATGTCCCGGTCATCATGGTGACCGCCAAGGACAGCGAGATCGACAAGGTGGTCGGCCTGGAAATAGGGGCCGATGACTACGTCACCAAGCCCTTCTCCTCCCGTGAACTGGTCGCCCGCATCCGCGCGGTGCTCCGCCGCCGCGGCGAGCCGGAGGAGGTCGCCCCCCAGGCCCTGGAGGCCGGCCCGGTCCGGATGGACGTGGACCGCCATGTCGTCACGGTCTCCGGCGGCAAGGTCGACCTCCCCCTCAAGGAGTTCGACCTCCTGGAGATGCTGCTGCGCAACGCCGGCCGCGTGCTGACCCGTATGCAGCTCATCGACCGGGTCTGGGGCGCCGACTACGTGGGCGACACCAAGACCCTCGACGTGCACGTCAAGCGGCTGCGCGCCAAGATCGAGCCCGACCCGGGCGCGCCGCGCTACCTCGTCACGGTCCGCGGCCTGGGCTACAAGTTCGAGCCGTAAAGAGCGGCAGGCACCCGCATCTGGGCGGTGGGCTCCCCGGTACCCGGCAGTGAGCCCGCCGCACTCAGCGGTGCCCCGCCCCGCACGCCGCGGGAACAAACCTCAGGGGCGCCCGTCCGGATCGGACGGGCGCCCCTGAGGCGTGTCTGTGTGACGGCCGGCTGCCGTCGTCGTGCGGGTCAGTGAGCGCTGTGCGCCGACCCGGGCTCGGCGGAGCCGGAGGGGCTGGCCGAATCGGACGGCTTGCCCGACGCGGAGGGCTTGCCGGAGCCGGACGGGGACGCCGAGCCGGACGGCTGCGGCAGCTGCGACGGGCCGTAGCCCTCGAAGTAGCTCTTCGCCGGGACCACGGCGGCGTCCATCTTCACCTTGCCGGTGGCGCTGAAGGTGAACGTCAGCGGCTGCATGTTCCCGTCCTTGACGGCCTCGCGGCCGCTGGCCAGGACGGCCGAGGCGTTGCCCTTGCCGCCGATCACGACGGAGCCGCCGGCCGGCACGGAGATCGGGCCCGAGCCACCGCCGGCGGGCGAGAGCTTGGCCGACTGGCCGGTGCCGTCCACGGAGATCGAGGTCAGCTTCTGGGCCTTGCCGCCGTTGTTGAACACCGTCGCGGCCACCACGGCCGGGCCCTTGGCGTTCAGCTCCGGCTGGGTGATGACCGTGACGTTCTGGATCTTGATGTCGCCGACGGAGGTCGCGGCGTTGTCCGGCTTGACCTGCAACGTCTGTGCGTCGTTCCCCGCCCCGCACGCGGACAGCGTGGCGATCGAGAGCGAAAGGACGGTGGCGGCGAGGACGCCGCGTCGAAGGCTGCGGCTCACGGCGGCGGCATCTCCTTGACGAGCTACGGCGGCCGAACGTTCGTGCCCGGTCGCGGATGGGCGGCTGGGGCGGCACTGCGTACGCGTCATGACGACGGGTGCGTGGAGCCGCCCTAAGGGTGTGTCAGCGCCGCTAGGTTACCGAGCCGTCCCCGCGCCGCCGCACCCGACCCGCCCCCAGCGCGATCAGGTGCCCGTGACCGCTGTCCGCGCACAAGTCCCCAGGCCCCGGAAGCGGGTTCCCGGAAGCAAAGCCGACCACAGTTCACGGTCCGCCGGGAACCGGCCGGGAGAACGAGCCGGAGATACCCCGGAGAACGCCGGTCGCGGCACACCACGCGACACATCCGGCACACAGGTTCCTCGCGACAGTCCTCTTCCTCCTCTTCCTCGGGACTGCCCACCTAGAACGTTCCTCAAGAACAGACAGGGGGAGGGAATTTTCAACAAGCGGCCGTTCGGGTGGCGGGTGATGGGTTTCCCCCGGAGAAATGCAGTATTCGCAGGGAATGTGAAGGCCTCGCGGAATTGATCACACTCTTCGCGACCCCGGCTCGTGATCAATTCGGGAATCGGTCCCGAGGGCCCACGAGCAGCCGAACGGAGCAGCGGAACTCGCTCATGTGGATCCGTGCAAACCGGGACGTTCGGCCTGTCGATCACGGCCTTCCCGGTACGTGACGGGCACGTTTCCGCTCACCCGTGCAGCCCCTCCGACCTGCGAATACCCGTCTTCCGGGGTCCTTCGCAGCACGTTCCGGTCACTGTTGTCAAGCCCCGAGATATGCCCTGACCTGCGAAAACGCCATTCAGAACGGTCCGTTCCCGTGTTAGCATGGATAGCCACGGAAGGGGTACCTGTCACATGACGTTCAAGGTTGGCGACACCGTGGTCTATCCCCATCACGGGGCCGCGCTGATCGAGGCCATCGAAACTCGCCAGATCAAAGGCGTGGACAAGACCTACTTGGTGCTGAAGGTCGCCCAGGGCGACTTGACTGTTCGTGTGCCAGCGGACAATGCGGAGTTCGTCGGCGTACGCGACGTGGTTGGTCAGGACGGGCTGGACCGGGTCTTCGAGGTGCTTCGTGCACCGTATGCCGAAGAGCCGACGAACTGGTCCCGTCGTTACAAGGCAAATCTCGAGAAGCTCGCTTCCGGTGACGTCATCAAGGTCGCCGAAGTGGTTCGCGACCTGTGGCGGCGTGAGCGTGAGCGCGGACTGTCCGCCGGTGAGAAGAGGATGCTCGCGAAGGCGCGCCAGATTCTGGTGAGCGAGCTCGCCCTCGCGGAGAACACCAACGAGGACAAGGCCGAGGCCCTGCTCGACGAGGTACTCGCGTCCTGACGACGTGTGCGCTGGCGAGAGCCGGCGCAGCGACGACGTAGCAATGCCGCGGTGCCCGAGTGACGACCGTTTCCCCTGTGGAGCGGTCTGTTGCCGGGCGCTGCGGCATATCTGCTGCTACGGCATGACTTATGGGTGTGACCTGCCGGGAGCCGCGTGGGCCGCCGATTCCCTGTGGCCTACCGGTACCGGGCAGCTGCCTCGACCGATGTCACGGAAGGGTCCGGTCAAGGCGGCGCGCCCGGCACTCCCCCCGGCCTTCGGCCCGGGGGTGCCCCCAAGGCCATACCCACCTCGCCCGAGGAAACAAACCTGTCTGCGTCAATTCCGGGCTCGGCCCGGACTCCGGAGTCATCGATGTCAGATCCTTCCCGCCCGGTCCGCACCGCCGCGGTGATCCCCGCCGCCGGCCGCGGTGTCCGGCTCGGTCCCGGCACCCCCAAGGCACTGCGCACGCTGGGCGGCACCCCCATGCTGGTGCACGCCGTCCGCGCGATGGCCGCCTCGCGCGCGGTCTCCCTCATCGTGGTGGTGGCCCCGCCCGACGGCGCCGCCGAGGTCAGCCGCCTGCTCCACGAGCACCCGCTCGCCGAACGCACCGAGCTCGAGGTCGTCCCCGGCGGCGAGACCCGCCAGGAGTCCGTACAGCTCGGTCTGGCGGCGCTCCCGGACACCATCGACGTCGTGCTGGTGCATGACGCCGCGCGCCCGCTGGTCCCGGTCGACACGGTCGACACGGTGGTCGCGGCCGTACGCGCCGGTGCGCCGGCCGTCGTCCCGGCGCTGCCGCTCGCCGACACCGTCAAGCAGGTCGACCCGCAGCCGCAGGGCACCCCGGAGCCGGTGGTCGGCACCCCGGAGCGGGCCCTGCTGCGCGCCGTGCAGACCCCGCAGGGCTTCGACCTGGCGACCCTGCGCAAGGCGCATGACACCGTCGTCGAGGGCGAGGGCGCCACCGATGACGCCGGGCTGGTCGAGCGGCTCGGTTCGCCGGTCGTGGTCGTCCCTGGCCACGAGGAAGCGTTCAAGGTGACCCGGCCGCTGGACCTGGTCCTGGCCGAGGCCGTACTCGCCCGCAGGAGGGCCACCGATGGCTATGTCTGACCCGACCCCTTCCGGCGCGCTCCCCGGCGCCCCGCTCCTGCCCCTCGTCGGCATCGGCACGGATGTGCACGCCTTCGAGCAGGGCCGGGAGCTGTGGTGCGCGGGTCTGCTCTGGGACACCACGGAGAGCGACGGCTACGGTCTGGCCGGTCACAGCGACGGCGATGTGGCCGCGCACGCCGCCTGTGACGCGCTGTTCTCGGCGGCCGGCGTCGGCGACCTGGGTGCCCACTTCGGCACCAGCCGCCCCGAGTGGTCCGGCGCCTCCGGAGTGACGCTGCTGGCCGAGGCCGCCCGGATCGTACGGGCCGAGGGCTTCACCATCGGCAATGTCGCGGTGCAGGTCATCGGCGTACGCCCGAAGGTCGGCAAACGGCGGGACGAGGCCCAGAAGGCGCTGTCGGCGGCTGTCGGCGCGCCGGTCTCGGTCTCCGGGACGACCTCGGACGGGCTGGGCCTGACGGGCCGCGCCGAGGGCCTGGCCGCGGTGGCCACGGCGATCGTCTTCCGTACGGCCTGACCCGTCGCCGTACGGCGGCAGGCGCGGCGCGCGGATTTCCCGCTGCGGCGCCCGGCATCCCCCCGTACGGGGCGGGAATGCCGGGCGCCGTACGGGTGTTGGGGGGAAGATCGGAGTATCCGTGTCCCGGAACGGCCCGCAGGAAGGATCCCTCGTGACTGCCACCCTGTCCGACGACCTCAAGAACCTCCTCGATACTCCGGTCTTCGTGACCGTGGCGACCATCCAGCCCGACGGCAGCCCCCAGGTCTCGCCGGTCTGGGTGAAGAGGGACGGCGACGACCTGCTGTTCTCGACGACCATCGGCCGGCGTAAGGAAGCCAATCTCCGCCGTGACCCGCGGGTCACGGTCATCGCCCAGCCCTTCGACGCCCCCTATACGTATGCCGAGGTCCGCGGCACCGCCACGCTCACCACCGAGGGCGGACAGGCGCTCATCGACGAGCTGTCGCGGAAGTACACCGGCAAGCCGTACGCGGACTTCAACCCGGCGTCGGCCGACGACGCCGAGCGGGTGGTCGTCCGGATCACCCCGCGCAAGGTGGTCGGCAGCATCTGACGGGGTCCGCGGACCGCTCGGAAAGCGCCGACACTTCCGGCGAATCGGGCACCTATGACGGATACGTCACCCCGTGGCCCCATGGGTCGCGGGGCACCGCCTCGTTCCGACTACCCTGGTTCCGTGACGATTCGCCTGTACGACACCAGCGCCCGGCAGATTCGCGATTTCACCCCGCTCACGCCGGGCTGTGTCTCGATCTACCTGTGTGGTGCGACCGTGCAGGCCGCCCCGCATATCGGGCACATCAGGTCGGGACTGAACTTCGACATCATGCGCCGCTGGTTCGAGTACCGCGGCTACGACGTGACGTTCGTGCGCAATGTCACGGACATCGACGACAAGATCATCAAGAAGGCGGAGGAACAGGGCCGCCCCTGGTGGTCGATCGGCTACGAGAACGAGGTCGCCTTCAACACGGCCTACGACACCCTCGGCTGCCTGCGCCCCACGTACGAGCCGCGGGCCACCGGCCACATCCCCGAGATGATCGAGATGATGCGCGGCCTGATCGAGCGCGGTCACGCCTACGCGGCCGACGGCAACGTCTACTTCGACGTGCGGTCCTTCCCGGAGTATCTCCAGCTGTCCAACCAGGAGTTGGACAACCTCCTCCAGCCGTCCGGCGAGGGCGAGACCGGCAAGCGGGACCCGCGCGACTTCGCCATGTGGAAGGCGGCCAAGGAGGGCGAGCCCAGCTGGGAGACCCCCTGGGGCCGCGGCCGGCCCGGCTGGCATCTGGAGTGCTCGGCGATGGCGCACAAGTACCTGGGCGCCGCGTTCGACATCCACGGCGGCGGCATCGACCTGATCTTCCCGCACCACGAGAACGAGATCGCGCAGGCCAAGGCGTACGGCGACGACTTCGCCGCGTACTGGACCCACAACGCCTGGGTGACCATGAGCGGCGAGAAGATGGCCAAGTCGCTGGGCAACTCCGTGCTGGTCTCGGAGATGGTCCAGCGCTGGCGCCCGATCGTGCTGCGCTACTACCTGGGCACCCCGCACTACCGCTCCATGATCGAGTACAGCGAGGACGCGCTGCGCGAGGCGGAGTCCGCGTTCGCGCGGATCGAGGGGTTCATCCAGCGGGTGGTCGAGAAGGCCGGGGCCGTCGAGCCCGCGGCCGAGGTGCCGCCGGCCTTCGCCGAGGCGATGGACGACGACCTGGGGGTCCCGCAGGCGCTGGCGATCGTGCACACCACCGTCCGGCAGGGCAATTCCGCACTGACCGCCGACGACAAGGAAGCGGCGGTGGCCCGGCTGGCCGAGCTGCGTGCGATGCTCGGGGTGCTCGGTCTGGACCCGCTCGACGAGCGCTGGTCCGGCGGCGGCACGGACCGCGGCGAAGACCTCCACGGCGTCGTGGACTCGCTGGTCCGTCTCGTCCTCGAACAGCGCCAGGCCGCCCGCTCCCGCAAGGACTACGCCACCGCCGACGCCATCCGCGATCAGCTCCAGCAGTCCGGACTCGCCATCGAGGACACCCCCTCGGGCCCGCGCTGGTCGCTGTCCTGACCTCGGCCCCACGCCTCGTCGGCCACCCGGATTCGCTCCGCACGGTGGCCGCGGGCGACACTCAATCCATACGTACGTACCCACTCCACGTCGCGAGACGTCGAGAGCAGTGAAGAAACAGGTGACCCATGGCCGGCAACAGCCAGCGCAGGAACCGCCGCACGTCCAACAAGAAGGGCGCGCAGGTCGGCAGCGGCGGTAAGCGGCGCCGGGGCCTGGAAGGCAAGGGGCCGACCCCGCCCGCCTCCGACCGCAAGGGACATGTCAAGAACCGCGTGGCCAACGCCAAGGCGAAGCACGCCGCGACCCGTCGTCCCGCGCCCCGCCGCGGCGGGGCGAAGGGCACCGCCGAGCTCGTCGTCGGCCGTAACCCGGTCTTCGAGGCGCTGCGCGACGGCGTGCCCGCGACGAACCTCTACGTCCAGCAGTTCATCGACACCGACGAGCGGGTGCGCGAGGCGCTCCAGCTCGCCTCGGAGCGCGGCAACATCAACCTGATGGAGGCGCCGCGCCCCGAGCTGGACCGGATGACCAACGGTCTCAACCACCAGGGCCTGGTCCTCCAGGTCCCGCCGTACGACTATGCGCACCCCGAGGACCTGGCCGCGGCCGCCTTCGACAACGGTGACGACCCGCTGATCGTCGCGCTCGACGGCGTCACCGATCCGCGCAACCTCGGCGCGGTGGTCCGCTCCGTGTGTGCCTTCGGCGGCCACGGCGTGGTCGTGCCGGAGCGCCGGGCGGCCGGCATGACGGCCGGTGCGTGGAAGACCTCGGCGGGCACCGCGGCCCGTACACCGGTCGCGCGCGCCACCAACCTGACCCGGACCCTGGAGTCGTACCAGAAGGCCGGTCTGACGGTCGTCGGTCTGGCCGCGGACGGCGAGATGGAGCTCCAGGACGTCGCGGCGCTGGACGGCCCGGTCGTCATCGTGGTCGGCAGCGAGGGCAAGGGCCTGTCGCGGCTGGTCGGCGAGACCTGTGACGTGCGGGCGCGGATCCCGATGCCGGGCGGCGCGGAGTCGCTGAACGCCGGTGTCGCGGCCGGTGTCGTCCTGTGGGAAGCGGCGCGCCGCCGCGCCTGAACCCGGGTGCCCCGGGGCGGCCGGCACGCGGCTGTGCCACACCCCGGGGCAAGACCTGACCCTCTGTACGTCTTTCCGGTATCCCGTGATCTTTTGACGGGTCTCGGACAGATCGACCCGGTCAAGGCAGTGTCTTAAACGCGGGTCACTCGGTTAGATGAGCGTGGACACCAGAACACCCCGCACGCCTACGGGGGGACGCTCGCCGGGCTTCGATGACGAGCCGGGCCTGAGCTCGGTCAAGGTGCCGTGCGATCCCGCGCAGGTCATCGTCAACCACGCCAGCTTCCGCGTACAGCTCGCCGCGCCCGCGGCGCGCGGCGCCATGGCCGACACCGCGCGCATCCCCGTCATCAGGGGCTCGTCCGCCGGTGCCAGACGCCGGGCGCCCGTGGTGTGGAGCGGCCGCACCGACCCGGGCGGCACGGCCGGCGCCACCACCCAACTCCTGCACGCGGTGCGCAACGCGGGCATCGGCCTCGACGGCGGCCAGGCCGAGGACGTCGGCACGACCCAGGTCCTGCCCCGGATCCGCCTCGGCGACGCCGCCCCCGCCCAGACCGTGATCGGCCAGCGCGGCCCCGTCGACCCCGACAGCCCGCTGCTGCGCGGCGTACGCCCCGTGGGCAGCGCATACGGCGACACCTACCGCGACCACCCCTACCGGCCCCCCTACGGCGATCGCGGCCCCACCGACGACGGTTACGACGACGACCGGTTCGAGGCACGGGACGACTACGACCCCGACGCCAAGCGGCGCGGCACCGACAGTGTGCGCCACGCGTACTACCCCGGCCGCCGGATGAACCTCGGCGTCGTCCTGCTGCCGCTGCGCATCTTCCTCGGACTGATCTCCGTCTACGCCGGCATGGGCAAGCTCTGCGACCCCGTCTACTTCGACGGCGGCGAGCGGGGCTCGATGGTCAAGTGGCTGATGTCGCTCGACCCCTGGGCGCTGGCCGTACCGCTGCGTGACTTCGCCGTCTCGCACCCCGTCGGCGCCGGTCTGACCGTTGCCTTCCTCCAGGTCGTCGTCGGCGTCCTGACCATCTGCGGACTGTGGCAGCGCGTCGCCGCGTCCATCGGCGCGCTGCTGTCCGCGGCGCTGCTGATGACCGTCACCTGGCGCACCGTCCCCGCCTACGACGCCCCCGACATCATCTACCTCGCCGCCTGGAGCCCGCTGATCATCGCGGGCGCCCCCGTCTACTCCATGGACGGACGGCTGGCCGGCGAGGCCTGGCGGCGTCTCGGCCCCCGCGTCGAGGTGGCCGACCTGCGGCGCCGGGTGCTGCGCCGCGGCGCCGTGATGACCACGGTGGTGGCCGGACTGACCCTGATCGTCGGCTCGCTGCTCGGCGGCGCCGTACGCTCCGCGACGGTCGCGACCGTCCCCCGCCCCGGCGAGCCCGCGATCAACAACCTGCCCGGCTCCCCGCTGCCCCGCCCCGGCAAGCACTCCGCCCGGCCCGGCCAGCGGCACAAGGGCAGCGCCGCCCCCCGCCCCGGAACGCCCTCCGCGGACGCCTCCCACAAGACCCGCAAGCCCGGCACCCCGTCCGCGTCGACCTCCGGCACAGGACGGTCGGCGGGCAGCTCCAGCGGGCTCTCGCAGCAGCCGGGAGCGACCACCAGCGCGCCGCAGCAGAGCGTGCCGACCCGCGCCCCGGTACCGACCCATGTACCGACGTCGACGGGCGGCACCGGCGGCGGCACCACCGGCACCGGCAGCACCGGCACCGGCGGCTCCGGAGGCGACTCCGGCCGCGACAACGCCCTGGGCGGCCTCCTCGGCTGACCTTCCGCTTCCCCCGCTTGCCTGCACCTGTCCCCGATCGTTCCCGATCTCTCCGTGTGGCCTGGAATCACTGGCGTGGCCGCTATGGGGAGGGGGAGCGGTCGGGGACGGGTGTGTTTGGGGGAGGGAGGCGCGGGGGCTGTGCGTGTGTGGGGGAGGGGCAGGCTGGCTGGCGGGGCCGTGGTGGGGGTGGCCGACGGGTCTGGGGCGGGGAGTGGGGCGTGGGTGCTGAGGCGGTGAGGGCGGCGCTGCGGTGGGAGTGGCTGAAGGCGACGGGGTGGGACGCTGGGGTGGACGGCTGGGGGCCGTGATGGGCCTTTGGGGGCTTCCTCGGGGCCTTGACGGCCCGGGGCGCACTCACTGGGCAAGCAGCCGCCGGGTGCCGCTTCCGGGGCCCTGGGGGCGGTTCAACGTCCCTGAGGGCTCAACGTTCCTGGGTGGCTCACGCCCCTGGGGGTGGCTCACGCCCCTGGGCGGGGTGGGAACTCGTCCCGTCATGCGGCCCGGTGTCGTCCGTCCCTGCGTGCCGCTCAACACCCCTAGGTGCGGCCCCCGAACCCGTCCCGTCACGTGGGCCGCCTCGTGGCTCGACACGTGGCCCGACGGCGTCCCTGGGCGTCGCGTAACGGGCCCTGGCGCCTCTCAAGCGCCCCGGGGGGAAGCAGGCCGGCGGGCCCTCAACCCCCGTGCGCGTTCAGCTCCTCGGCGGCCTCGGTGAGGTCCTTGGCGGTGTCGATGGCGCGCCAGTAGGAGCCCTGGGGGAGCGGGAAACCGGCCAGCCGGCGTTCCCGGGCGAGGCGCGGGAAGGTCGTGCGCTCATGGTCGCCGCGGGCGGGGAGCAGCTCCGTGAAGGCGGCGGAGAATACGTAGACGCCGGCGTTGATGAGATACGGCGAGGGCGGCGACTCGATGAAGTCCAGGACATGTCCGAACGCGTCGGTCTCCACGGCGCCCCAGGGGATGCGGGGGCGGGCCAGCGCGAGGGTGGCCTCGGCGTCGCGCTCGTGGTGGAAGGCGGCCATCTCACGGAGCGGGAAGCGGGTCCAGATGTCCCCGTTGGTCGCGTACCAGGGCTCGTCCGGGCGGGGGAGTGATCGGGCCGCGTACTTGAGTCCGCCGCCGCGGCCCAGTGGCTCGGTCTCGACAACGGTCGTGACGCGCAACGGCAGTCGGGCCCGCTCCAGCCAGTCCTGGAGTACCCCGGCGAGATGCCCGCAGGAGATGACGGCGTCCGTGACGCCCTCCTCGGCCAGCCAGTTCAGCTGATGGCCGATGATCGGGGTCCCGGTGCCGGGAATCTCGACCATCGGCTTGGGGCGGTCGTCGGTGTACGGGCGGAGACGTGAGCCCTGGCCGCCGGCCAGGACCACGGCCTGCGTGGGGTACTGATGCTGGGCACCTGTCATGGTTCGCACCCTATGCGGTGCGAGCGGGGGTCACTGGGCGGCGGCGACGCCGGTGGCGAAGGAGGTGTCGCAGACCGGGCGGGAGAAGGCCTGGGCGCGGTGCGCGGCACCGTACTTGGTGACCGCGGCACGGCCGAGGTCACGGGCGATGGAGACGCAGTGCTTGGCCAGCGAGGGCCGCTTGGTGGTCGCCTCCTGGAGGTGGGTCAGGGCGACGCCGGGGTCCTTCTCCTGGAGTTCGACCAGGAGGCGCTTGCGCAGGGCCTCCTCGGGGGCGAGGCGGCCGGCCTTGGTGGAGACCTTTCCGGAGGAGGCGGTCAGCACCTGGGAGTCGGTGGCCGTCGATGCCCACGGGACGCGGGTGACCGCGAGGGTCCCGGACAGCACGAGGACGACGGGAAGGACGAGGGCGAGAGTTCTGCCGATGCGGCGGGCTGCGGAGTTCACGGTCGAGATGGTAGCGAGGAGTGATGATTTGGCGACATTTGGTCACCTTATCGAGGGACGGAATGGCTCGTCGGTGCGGTTTCGATGTTGACGCACTGGTACGAAAAGTGCGGTTATGTCCCCATGGTGACGTTACGGCGCGGCCGACAGCGCAGCGGCGGCGGTACCGGGTACCACCCGCTACCGCCGCCGCTCTCACACGCCGCTTTCACGCGCTGCTCTCACGCATCGCTCATCCCGTATCAGTCGGTGAGGCGCTCCCCGGACGACGTCGAGAAGACATGCGTCTCGCCCGCCCGCGGCACGACGTGCAGCTGGGTGCCCTTGGCCGGGACCTGGCGGCCGTTGACCCGTACGACGAGGTCCTTGACCTCGCCGCCGACCTCCGCGGTGCCGTACACATAGCCGTCGGCGCCGAGTTCCTCGACGACGTTGACCGTGACGGCCAGACCGGCCGGTGCGTCGGCGGACTCCTTGGACAGCGACTTCGCGGCGGCGCCGTTCTGCTCGACGATCTCGAAGTGCTCGGGGCGGACGCCGACCGTCACCGTCCGGTCGCCCTTGTCGGCGGCCGTGGACAGCGCCTCACGGTTGACGGGGACGACACTGTTGCCGAACTTCACACCGCCGTCGGTGATCGGCACCTCGACGAGGTTCATCGCGGGCGAGCCGATGAAGCCCGCCACGAACAGGTTCGCCGGCCGGTCGTACATGTTCCGCGGTGAGTCGATCTGCTGGAGCAGGCCGTCCTTGAGCACGGCGACGCGGTCGCCCATCGTCATCGCCTCGACCTGGTCGTGCGTGACGTACACCGTCGTGATGCCGAGCCGGCGCTGGAGCCCCGCGATCTGCGTACGGGTCTGGACGCGCAGCTTGGCGTCCAGGTTGGACAGCGGCTCGTCCATCAGGAAGACCTGCGGCTCCCGGACGATCGCCCGGCCCATCGCGACCCGCTGCCGCTGGCCACCGGACAGCGCCTTGGGCTTGCGCCCCAGGTACTCGGTCAGGTCCAGGATCTTGGCCGCGTCCTCGACCTTCTGCCGGATCTCGGCCTTCGGCACACCGGCGATCTTGAGCGCGAAGCCCATGTTGTCGGCGACCGTCATGTGCGGGTAGAGCGCGTAGTTCTGGAACACCATGGCGATGTCCCGGTCCTTCGGCGGAAGGTGGGTGACATCGCGGTCCCCGATGCGGATGGCGCCCCCGTCGACGTCCTCCAGCCCCGCGAGCATCCGCAGCGAGGTGGACTTGCCGCATCCGGAGGGGCCGACCAGGACGAGGAACTCGCCGTCCTCGATGGCGATGTCCAGCTTGTCGACGGCGGGCTTGTCGGAACCCGGGTAGATACGGGTTGCCTGGTCATATGTGACCGTAGCCATGGTGAATCCCTTCACCGGCAGGAACGTGCCGGACGATCCGAGTAAAAGGAGTGGTGTAGTCCACTGATATGGACTCTCCGTGACGCTACCCGCGGCGGCCCCCGGTGTCAGTAGCCCGGCAGTCACGAATTGGGAACCGGCATCCGGCGCGCCTGGGTACACTGCTTCACGCACGCCTCCTTAGCTCAGCTGGCCAGAGCACCGCTCTTGTAAAGCGAAGGTCGTCGGTTCGAATCCGACAGGGGGCTCTTAGCTTGAACAGGGAAGAAGCCCCGGGCCGGTGGTGGCCTGGGGCTTCTGACATCTATGGGTGACGTCAACGGGGCGGTCGGATCGCCGTCAGCCGTGATCAGTCTCGGTCGAGCCGCCGCTTCAGTAGCCGGTTCATGTGGCTGATCGCTTCCCGTTGGGTGTCCCGCGTCACGTGCGTACAGACATCCATGGTCAAGCTGATTCGGCTGTGGCCGAGGATCTCCATGAGGACGCGAGGGGCGCCGCCGGGCACGGGTGGTGAAGACGTGCCCGGCGTGATCAAGCTTGGCGCCCCGCGCTTTGCTGTGGCGTCCGTCTGCCGGAGCCTTTGCCGACGGAGAGCGGCGAGGTAGATCAGAGGCAGCGGTACGGGCGGATCTTCCCGGTCTTGCCGGTGTCCGTGGGTGTCGGCGTCGGGGTGGGGGTGGGGGCGCCTCCTCCGCCGGTGGCGTTGTTGGCAGTGTTCCCGCCCAGGTACAGCATGCTGTCGTGCTCAGCATCGTCGGCCATGACCTTGATGCTGTGGGTCGTGGTGCGCGGCAGGTTGCGGTGCTCAGGGTTCTCCCGTGAGGGCCCAGCAAGGTGTGGTGTGGTTCCGTGTGGCGCCAGGGCCCCGTGGTCGTTGGCGCCACCAAGCGCCCCACCCTAGGGGATCAACTCGCGGGTCTCGCAAGGGAATTCGGATGCGCTGAGGGCCAACGCACTTTCATTTATGGGTTGTTATCGTTCCGCGCGTGCGGTCCGTATGGTCGCCGGCATGACGGGGAACGAGAGCTGGACCGCAAACGCCACACTGGTCAACTGGCTGGCTGCCCAGAAGGACGCCTTCGCCGCGTGGGAGGCCGAGGTGGGCGGAGTGTGGGACTTCACCATGGACTCCCTTGACCGGCTGGAAGAGGCGATCCGCGACCGGTTCACCAGCTACGAGGAAATCCAGGACGCCGAGGACAGCCCGTTTGTGCAGGTCGCCTACTGGTACTTCGGCGAAGTCTTCGTCCGCAATCACGCCATGGTCTGGCAACGGCGCCCCACCAACGACCCCAGCGACCGGCCGTTCATCATCGGCCCTGGTGACGACGGCCTGGACGAAGACGACGACCGGCCCGCGACCGCACCGGACACCGAGATCCCCGCACCGTTCCTGCGCGATCCGGACAACCGCCTGCGTGACGCCCTGGAGGGATGGCTATAGGGGGCCCGCCATCCCCGCGCGTGCGGGGTCGGACCCCTTGGCCGGGTGCGGGCAGTGGAACTCAGCCCGGCTTCCCGGCTCGGACGCAGCCGCAGCCGCAGACTACGGCGTCGGCATAGGCCGATTGCCGAAGTTGCTTCTTGACGGAGCCGGCCTGCGGCTTTGTCGTGGCGAGGCCGAGTGTCGACAGACCCTCCGGGCAGGGCGGGTGGGGGGAGGGGCAGTTGCTGGGGGAGTCAGTTGCTGCTCGCCGGGGTCTCGGAGGCCGGTGTCGGACGCGCGAGCAGGGCCGCGGCCGCGATCAGTGCGAAGGCGACGATCTCGATGGCGGCCTGTACGGGGAGACCGGCGATGTACATGTCCGGGGTGTCGAATTGGGGGTCGAAGTAGGCGGCTCCCGGGTAGAGGATGGCCGCCGCCTGGCTGACCCAGTACAGGGCGGCGAAGGTGATCGCGGCACGCAGGTTGGAGCCGGCGTCGCCGTGGCGGCGCCAGGCGAAGTAGAGGGTGGCCAGGCCGAGCAAGGTGCCCATGGCCATGGTCTGGCCGTTGTGGAACTTGGCGTGCGCGGGCCAGAGCGGATTGAGCACGTGCGTGTCGTTCCAGTCGGCGAGGTAGGGCGAGACGGCCGTGAAGACGGCGACCAGCGAGAGCAGCACCTTGCCGGCCATCGTGCGTGGTCCGACGGCGGACCGGGCAAGTACTTCGGCGGAAACCGGCGCGGACGGGGACGAGTTACGCATTGGGAAAGGCCTTTCAATTCGTTCTGGGTGGCCGGGTGGCCGGGTGGCCGGGTGGCCGGGTGGCCGGGTGGCCAGGCGGCTGGGCGCGGCCGACCGCTGGAACACGGATGGGGCGTACAGACGGGGGCTTGCGGGGGGAGAGAGGGAGAGAGGTAGGCGCGGGCAGGGAGGGGCGTCAGGCCGCAGCTACGTCCGGCGCCGGTGTGCGGCCCGTTGCGTAGGTGTAGGAGGCGCCTATGACCTTCTTGGCCACGGCCAATTCGGCCCGGTCGCGCGGGGCGTAGAGCATCACGACGTTGATGCCGTGGTCGTAGAGCGGGTGCTTCTCGCCCCAGCCGGAGGACAGGAAAGCCGCATGGTCGGCCGGGTCCAGCGCCAGGTGGAGACTGCCGTCGGCGTGCACGTGCGCGAACTCCTCGTCGCCGCGCGGCGGCATCAGCACCGCACCCCGGGCGGGGGCCGCGCCGTCGAGGAACAGTGCGCGGGAGCTGGGGGCGGAGACCTTGCTCCGTCCCCAGGCGGTACCGGGCAGCGTGGCGGCCATCCACCGCAACAGCTCGCCCCTGACCTGGGCGGGGCTGGTCTGGCTCAACTGGAGGTGGGGGACCTCGGGGCCCGTTTGCGGCCGGTCGCCTTCACGGGTGGGGAGTGCCGGGAACGTCATGGTGGTGCCTCCTTGGGTGTCACGGGGCCGCTCGGCTGCGAGGGGCGGTCGGCGTCTGCGGCTCCGGCGTGACCGGTCCGCTGCGCACACTCCAAGGCTAGTTTCCTGGGTATAGTGGTTTCCCATAGGAAAGTGCCCTGGTCGTGATCACGGACCTGGGAGGAGAGGAGGAGCCGCGATGGATGCCGTGGAGCAGGCGTGCCCGATCAACCCGGTGATCGACCTGGTGTTCAGCCGCTGGACCACACCGATCCTGTGGGTCCTCGATCACCACGGCCGGCTCCGCTTCAACGAGCTACAGCGGCACCTGCCGACCATCACCCCGAAGGTCCTCACCCAGCGTCTGCGCCAGCTCGAACGCGACGGCCTGGTCATCCGCACGTACCACGCCGAAATCCCCCCGCGGGTCGAGTACGAGATCAGCGACCTGGGCCGCACCCTGACGCCGCTCTTCAGCGCCATCACGGATTGGTCCGTGACAAACCTCCCGGCCGTATCCGCCGCCCGTCGCGCCTACGACACCGCCCGCGAGGAAGAAGAGGCCTGGGCCCAGGGATGAGCCCAGGACTGAGCCCAAGTGTGAGCCCAGAGGTGTGAGCGGCCCCCCGATTTGTCGGCGCACGGACAGACGGCCGTGGCCACCGGCACGCACCCCGGTGGTGATGGAGCAGGAGCAGATGCCAGAAGCCCCAGGCCATCACCTGCCTGGGGCTTCTGGCATCTGTGGCGGGCGGGCCTTCGCGGCCTCTTGGGGAGTACGGCGAGGACGGCGAGTACGGCGACAGCAGGGTGAAGCGCAGGCCGGTGCCCGCGCCGAAGGTGTGCTCGTCGACGCTGCCCGAGTGCGGCGGTAAGACCGTGGTGCGCCGCTCACGGGGCCCGCCGCCTAGGGACTTTGAAGAGCAGACCCTAGGCCTCGGGTTCCTCCGTCGCGGTGCCCCCGCCCGTCAGCTGGTCCGGTGGGCGTAGCACCAGTCTCGCCACCACTCGTTCGGCGAGCGCGGTGACCGTATCCGGCTCCAGTCCGCTCTCCGTGCCCAGCTCCAGAACCCGTAGGCGTACCGACTCCAGCTGGTCCGGAGTCAGGGGAGGCATGACCGTGGGGGCCGAGGGCCTGCGCGAGATTCTGCGCAGCAGTGTCCTCGATCGGGTGGCCGCGCCGGTGACGACGGTGCCGACGACCTTTCGTGCCGCCTCGTCCAGTACGAGCCACACCACCGGGGTGACCAGAGCGGTGACCTCGTGCAGGCCGAAGCCGAGTGGTTCGCGTGACCGGCGGCGGCCCGACAGGCGGGCTACGGCGCTGTCGTCGTCGGACCGCAACAGCCCTTCGAGCAGCACCATCTCGTCCGGTGCGGTGGCGGCCACGACCTCGCGGACGATGTCCCGTACCAGCACACCGGTGTCGTCGTCCGGATGCCCGCCGGACGGCTCTGACTGCGAGTCCATCTGTCCCCCCTCAATGAACGGACCGTCACCTACGGATGGTAGGTGTGCGCACCCTTTCGCGGGGGGTGTTCGGCGAGACCTCACGACTGCCGCTGAGCAGTGAGGGGACTGATGTGCCGTGAGGCGTACGCGAGGCGTCCGGAGACAGAGAGTTGAGGGCTCCGGATGCGGCGAGTTGAGGCGGCCGGCGGTGGCGAGTTGAGGGGTCCGAAGGCGGCGGGCCGGGATCCTGGAGACGGCGGGCTGACGTTCTGAAGGCAGCGGGCCGGGGTTCTGACAGACGGCGAGCCGGAGGCCTGAAGGCAGCGGACTGAGACGCCCGGAGACAACGAACTGGGGCCCGCACCAAAGGTGCGGGCCCCAGCTGTGTTCTACGCGTCAGCGTCAGGCGGGAACGATGTTCTCGGCCTGCGGGCCCTTCTGGCCCTGCGTGACGTCGAAGCTCACCTTCTGGCCTTCCTGGAGCTCGCGGAAGCCCTGGGCGTTGATGTTCGAGTAGTGGGCGAAGACGTCAGCGCCGCCACCGTCCTGCTCGATGAAGCCGAAGCCCTTTTCCGCGTTGAACCACTTCACGGTGCCAGTAGCCATGTCATATCTCCTTCGGGGCAGTGCCCGGGGACCGCACTGTGCGGACCCCGCGTCGCCGCGATGATTGCCCGTCCGGAAATACCCCGGAAATGCAAAAGCGCTCCCGCCGCGCAAGTCGGCGAGGGCACTTGAAGTCTTTGGGAACCACAACTGCAACTGAGATCGACGGTAGCACGGCCCGGCCGACCGTGCACGAACATTCTCACCGGCGCTTTGAGCCGCAAGAAAATGCCCATGCTGCGCCCTCTATTTCTACTGTCGCGGAACCAGATATTGTCCGCCGGTGCCCTCCGGTCTGTCCGGGGCGGCCCCCTGACCAGCCGTCGGGCGATTCGCGCCCGTCGTGGCGGGCGCCGGCCGCCGGGAGTCCGGCCGGGTGTCCGAAGAAGAATATGTTCGGCGCTCGGCACAGGAATTAGCGCAGCGTGTGCGGAGAGTTTATGGGTCGGAGTGGGGAGGGGTATCACATTTGACGCCCTGCTGTCCGCTCCGTGCTACGGTCTGAGATTCGCTGCCGCCTTATCCTGCGCAGCCGAAAAGGACGCCCCTGACCTTCCGGTTCGCCGGGATGTTCTTCCATTCTTCGGTGTTTCTCCGGGCCAGGTGATCATCGCGGCGACGCCGGGCCCGCACAAGGTGGGCCCCGGTCACTACCTCGTGAGGAGAGGGTGAAATGGCTACCGGAATTGTGAAGTGGTTCAGCGCGGCAAAGGGCTTCGGATTCATCGAAGGGGCGCAGGGAGGCGTCGATGTGTACGCCCACTACTCGCACATTGCGGCCCCCGAACTTGTTGCACTGCAAGCAGGTCAGCAGGTGCATTTCGATCTCGCGCAGAGCCCCAAAGGCCCGTACGCGGAGAACATTCATCTCGCCTGATCTCCCTGATCTCTGAGTGCCCGGCCTGTCTCCTGGTGTGCCGGCCGAAGCGTGTGCCGCACCGGGTCGATGCCGCCCGGCCGGTACGCGGCAGGTCGTGTCGGCGCGGGGGCGTGACCTGACCGTTACCTGGGTACACGGGCGGTGCGGTCGGGGCTGCATGGCGCGCTTGTGTCGAGCCCCGCCATGGCACATGCGAGAGAGGAGTGACACGTCGTGGACTACATCTGGGCCTACCCCGAGGACAGTGGCTACCAGGGCCAGGAGCCCTTGACGGGGTTCACGGTGCAAGCCTCCGACGGAACGATCGGAACCGTGGACCGGCAGGTGGACCAGCCCGGCAGGCAGCATCTGGTCGTCGACACCGGCGTTTGGGTCTTCGGCAAGAGCGTGCTGATTCCGGCCGGAGCCGTGACGCAGATCGACCGGCACGCGAAGAAGGTGACCGTGGGCCGTGCCAAGGACGAGATCAAGGCCGCGCCCCGGTTCGTCGTCGACAGCCAGACCACCGACCCCGCCTATCTGACCGAAGTGGGGGCGTATTACGTCACCCTGGTAGGCGCACCCACCGGCTGACGAGCGGTGCCCGGCGGTTGTTCCCGGGTGTTTGAGCGGTGTCCCCACGGGCACGCGATCTTGCGTCAGGGAAACACGCCGATTCCATGAGGAGTGCGACCATGACCGCCACCGACAAAAAGGCTGCGAAGACCGAGCAGGTCAAGGGTGCCGCCAAGGAAGCCGTGGGCCGTGCCGTGGGCAACGAGCGGATGACCGCCGAAGGCCGCGCCGAGCGCGCCAAGGGCGATATGCGCCAGGCCGCGGCGAAGGGCAAGGACGCTTTCCACCGATGACGGCGGCACGCAGCCCGGCCGGCAGAGGTGGCCCTGCGTTCAGAGATTGAGGCGGTGGCCCGGAGGCTTGTCCTCCGGGCCACCGCCGCGTCGTGTGCGGCGCCCGCGTCAGGTACGGCGGACGTGCTGACTCCGGCATCTGCTCCACTCCGCGGCGGGCGCCGGGGCCCGGTGCGTCAGAACCTCATGTCTGTAGTGGTGGCAGTAGATTTCATTTCTGCCTCGTGAGAGGTAATCTTCCCTTCGGTATCACTGCTTCAGGTCCCGGGGCTGTTGGTTCCCTGTGTGGACGGGGCGCGGGGCCTTGAGGAGGAGTGGGCACGCAAGCGCCGCTCACGGGTGGCAAGAGCAGGGAGGGGCAGGAGATGACGACCGCAGCAGCGCAGGATCTGAGGGCTACGGGCCGGGCAGAGGTCCAGGACGCCCCGCCGGCAGGGGACTTGCCCTCGATCGAGGAGGCGCACCGCGTCGCACCCAAGGACGCGCGCCGGCTCTCGAAGCTGTTCTTCGAGCGGCTGGGGGAGCTGGAGGAAGGCACCGCCGACCACCAGTACGCGCGCAACA
This sequence comes from Streptomyces sp. MCA2, assembly GCF_023544705.1. Classification (NCBI taxonomy): domain Bacteria; kingdom Bacillati; phylum Actinomycetota; class Actinomycetes; order Kitasatosporales; family Streptomycetaceae; genus Streptomyces; species Streptomyces sp. MCA2. The sequence goes on along the minus strand of NZ_JAMJFM010000012.1, from coordinate 72,067 downwards.
CGCTCATCGAGATGAACCTGTCGCTGGTGCGCTACGCCGCGAGCCGCTTCCGCAGCAGCGCCCAGGAGATGGACGACATCGTGCAGGTCGGCACGATCGGCCTGATCAAGGCCATCGACCGCTTCGACATCTCCCTCGGGAACGAGTTCACCACCTTCGCCGTCCCCTACATCGTCGGCGAGATCAAGCGCTTCTTCCGCGACACCACGTGGTCCGTACACGTGCCGCGCCGCCTCCAGGAACTACGCGTCAACATGGCCCGCGCCCGCGAAGAGCTGGCAGCCGCGGGCAATCACGAGCCGAGCGTGGCCGACCTCGCCGCGCATCTGCGCCTGGGCGAGGACGAAGTCATCGAGGGGCTCGTCGCCGGCAACGGCTACCACGCCGATTCCCTGGACCGCCCGGTTGACTCCGGCGGCGGCAGGCAGAGCGGCGGGCTGATCGCCGACCTGATCGGTGACGAGGACCCCGCGCTGGCTCTCGCCGAGAACCTCCATGCCCTCAAGCCGCTTCTGGCGCAGCTCGACGACCGGGACCGTCGCATCATCGAACTCCGTTTCGGGGCGGAGAGGACGCAGTCCGAGATCGGCGCCGAACTCGGCCTCTCCCAGATGCACGTCTCGCGCCTCCTGTCCCGTGCCTGCCGCACGCTGCGGGAAGGGCTGCTGGCGGAGGGCTGACGCCGCCCGTCCGGTCGTGCGCGTGCGCGTCCGCGAGCCGTAGGCCGGAGTGGCCAGGGGTGCCTGAACTGGGGGGCAGCGCGGTGGGTGCGGGTCCGCCGCGACCGCGCTGTCGCCCCGTCGGGGCCGGCCATGGCCTGGAGCTCTCGTGCGTCCGGTCGTCAGGAGGCCTCGTGGGGCGTGGCGGGGTCGGCGGCCTGGCGAAGCTCCTCGTTGATGCGCTGGGCCTCTTCCAGTTGGTCTTCCAGGATGACGATGCGGCAGGCGGCGTCGATGGGCGTGCCGCTGTCGACGAGTTCGCGGACCCGGGACGCCAGGCGTAGTTGGTAGCGGGAGTAGCGGCGGTGGCCGCCCTCGGAGCGCAGTGGGGTGATCAGACGCGCTTCGCCCAGCGCCCGGAGGAATGCCGGGGTGGTGCCGACCATCTCGGCGGCGCGGCCCATGGTGTAGGCGGGGTAGTCGTCATCATCAAGGCTGTTGGCGAGGCTCGCTGGGTATTTGGAAGTCATTGCACCTTTTCTTCACGCACGTCGAGGGTCCCTGGTGCCGTACGGCACCAGGGACCCGAGCGGATCAACACCATCTAACCGGCTGACTGCGCCGGTTTCTTCTTTCCGCGTGATCGCCTGGGAGGGCGGACATGCGGGGATCGCGGATGCGTGACCGGGGACCACCTGCCAATCCGGGGTCTGCGGTACCCGAACCGGCTACTTCACGGTCCGGGCGATCCTGATGGCGGTTGCTCCTCTCCCTTCTCTTCAGCTGATCTTGCACGGCGGCCCTGCGAGCCGCCCGGCGCGGCAGCCAGTCCAGGGACCCTCTGTTCATCCCGGCCCCTGGGCTCCGCATTCGCGCCGTAACCTGCTGCGGTAGTTCGCCTCTGCCGCAGCTTCCTGACTTCGTCGTTACGCCAGGAATTCTAGCCATGCCGACGTCCAATGTCTACTGCGGCCGCAACAGATTTATCTTTTTTCCGGGTCCATGTAATCTCCATCCGTCCACCGGCCGGGGCATTGCCGGGCCGCGGGCCCCCGACGGCCCGCCGTAGACGGCGCAACACGCGACCGTCCGCCGCGATCGGCGCCACCACAGCACACCAGGATGAAGGAGCGCGGAACGATGGGCGTCAGCACCGTTCGCAGCAGGAACCACATCGTGGAACTCGGGCCCGCGGACGGACCGGTGGTCATGCTGTCGCACGGGTTCGGCTGCGACCAGAACATGTGGCGTCTGGTGGCTCCGGTCCTCGCCGAGCGGTTCCGGGTCGTGCTGTTCGACCATGTGGGTTCGGGCCGCTCGGACCTCTCGGCCTGGCGGGAGGAGCGGTACGCGTCCCTGGACGGTTACGCGGACGACGTACGGGAGATCTGCCGCGAGCTGGACCTGCGGGAGGTGGTCTTCGTCGGGCATTCGGTGAGCGCGATGATCGGGGTCCTGGCCGCGAACCGTGAGCCGGACCTCTTCGCCAAGCTCGTGCTGCTCACCCCCTCCCCCTGCTACGTCGACGACGACACCTACCGGGGCGGCTTCAGCCGTGGGGACATCGACGAGCTGCTGGAGTCGCTGGACAGCAACTATCTCGGCTGGTCGGCGTCGATGGCGCCGGTGATCATGGGGAACCCGGAGCGTCCCGAACTCGGCGAGGAGCTGACGAACAGCTTCTGTGCCACCGACCCGCGGATCGCCCGGGTTTTCGCCCGCGCCACGTTCTTGTCCGACAACCGCGCCGACCTCCCGAAGGTCACCGCCCCCACGCTGGTCCTGGAGTGCGCCCACGACGCGATCGCACCCCCCGAGGTCGGCGCGTACGTCCAGGCGTCCATACCGCACAGCACGCGCGTCACCCTCGACGCCACCGGGCACTGCCCCCAGCTCAGTGCGCCGGGGATCACCGCCGAGGCCATCGCGTCCTTCGTCGCGGCAGCGCCGTGATGTGCAGCGCCGGACGGGAGGCGGATCAGCCCGGGAGTCCGGCCGGAGGCTCCCTTCAGGACGCCGCGTTCAGCGCTCTGCTCGAGGACAGTGCCGAGGACCTGTACGAGTACGCCCCCTGCGGTTACCTGTCCACCCTGCTGGACGGGAAGATCGCCAAGGTCAACAGCACGCTGCTGACCTGGCTGGGCCACTCGCGCGAGCAGTTGGTCGGCCGGATGCCCTTCGCCGATCTGCTGACCGTCGGCGGACGGCTCTATCACGAGACCCACTTCGCCCCGCTGCTGCGCCTCCAGGGCGAGGTCAGCGGCATCGCCCTGGAGCTCAAGGCCGCGGACGGCACCCGGCTTCCGGTGCTGGTGACCTCCACGCTCAAGACGAGTCCCGAGGGGGAACCCCTGCTGGTCCGCACCACCCTCTTCGACGCCCGGGACCGCCGCGCCTACGAGACGGAACTGCTGCGCGCCCGGCAGGAGGCCGACCGTGAACGCGCACGCCTCCAGCAAGTGGTCGCCACGCTCCAGCGCAGTCTGCTGCCGCCGTCCCTGCCGACGGTCCCGGGGCTGCGGGCCGCCGCGCACTACCACACCGCTTCCCGCGACAACCTCGGCGGCGACTTCTACGACCTGTTCGCCCTCGGGGACGGGCGCTGGGGCTTCTTCCTGGGGGATGTGTGCGGCAAGGGGCCGGCCGCGGCCGCCGTGACGTCGCTGGTCCGCTACACCCTGCGGGCCGCCGCCATCCACGATCCCGACCCGGTCACCGTGGTCGGCACCCTCAACACCGCCCTGCACGAGGCCTACAGCGGTGACGACCCGCGCTACTGCACCCTCATCTTCGGCGTCCTCACTCCGCGCGCCGCGGGCGACGGCTTCACCGTGACCCTCGCCGGCGGCGGCCACCCCTCGGCACTGCACCTGCGCGCCGACGGGACGGCCGCCTACCTGCCCACCCCGGGCGGACTGCTCGTGGGCGTCGTGCCGAACGCCCGCTTCACCACGGCCACCGCCGTACTCGCGCCCGGCGACACGCTGCTGCTCTACACGGACGGGCTGACCGAGGCCCGGACCGCCGGTGCCGACGCCCGTTACGGCGACGACGCCCTGCATGTCTTCGCCACCGCGCTGGCCCCCGCCGGTGCGGAGGCGGTCGTCACCGCCGTCAGGGAGCTCCTGGACAGCTTCGGCGACGGCCTGGACGACGACACCGCCGTCCTCGCGCTCGGCGTACCCGCCGGCCGCCCGACCGGAGAGACGGGATGAAGGTCCTGCGCCGCCGCTGACCGTCGGCCCGCGCGTGCGGCGCGCGGCCGGGGAGTGGGAGCCACCTTGCGGGGCACCCGCGCTGAGGGCGGCGGAGTGCGGCCCCCTTCACGGTGTCTTTCGGATGCGCATGACGCCCCGGCGGGAACGGAGCAGGTCTGAGATGAGTGCTGATCAGGCGCGGAATGCGGTCGGTCCCACGTATGGCGAGCAGGAGCCCGGCGAGCAGAGGTCCGGCGAGCAGGGGGCAGGGAAGCAGGATCTCGACGGGCAGGAGTCCGGCGAGCAGGGGGCAGGGAAGCAGGACCTCGACGGGAAGGAGTCCGGCAAGCCGGAGTCGGGCGAGCAGGGCTCAGGGAATCAGGGATCGGGCAAGCAGGGGTCGGACAAGCAGGACGGGGAGACCCGTAAGACGGTGTGGGTCGCGCTCGGGGCGAATCTCGGGATTGCGGTGGCCAAGGCCGTCGGGGGCGCGATCGCCGGTTCGCCGGCTCTGCTGTCCGAAGCCGCGCACTCGGTGGCCGACAGCCTCAACGAAGTGTTCCTGCTGGCCTCCCTCAGACGCAGTGAGCGCCCGGCGGACCCGCTCCATCCCTTCGGCTACGGCAAGGAGCGATTCTTCTGGTCCCTGCTCGCCGCCGTGGGCATCTTCGTGACGGGCGGCTGCTTCTCGTTCCTCCAGGGCATCGAGGCGTTCCGGTCCGAGGAGTCGGAGTCGCTCGGCGGCTATGTCGTCGGCCTGGTCGTGCTCGTCGTCGCGTTGCTGGCCGAGGGCACGTCGCTGCTGCGGGCGCTGTCCCAGGTGCGCGCGCAGGCGAAGACCCACCACCGCAGCACGCTGCACGAGATCAAGGTCAACGACGACCCGACGCTGCGCACGGTCCTGGCCGAGGACAGCACGGCATGTCTGGGCGTGCTGCTCGCCATCCTCGGCATGGCACTCCATATGGCCACCGGGAACGGCGTCTACGAGGCGTGGGCCTCGCTGCTGATCGGTGCGCTGCTGGTCTACGTCGCGTACATCCTCGGCAAGAGCGCCCGTGCGCAGCTGATCGGCGAGGCCGCGGCGCCGGAGATGCAGCAGGAGATCCGCGACTTCCTGGACGGCCGGCCGGAGGTCGATGCCGTCACCGCCGCGATGACCATGCGGCTCGGGCCGGACTCCGTGATGCTCGCGGCCCGCGTCGACCTGGTGGCGGGTCTCGACAGCGAAGAGGTCGAAGAGGCTCTGGTGCGCACCAAGCAGGAGCTGCGCGAGCGGTGGCCGGAGCTCGACCAGCTGTTCCTCGACGTCACGGATGCGTCCGTCGCCGACCGGGTGCGGGCCCGTCGCGCTCGGAAGGACCTGGACGACGTGGTCGAGGAGCGTCGGCAGACGGATGCCGTGTAGCGCGGGCATTGCTCCGTAGCGCGGGATTGCTCCGGGCGGTGCGATGAGCCGGCGAGTTGGGGGCACACGGTTCAAACGATCTTCGTCGACCTCTGGAGAGTCAGCACAGTCATGGTGACCCCCATACGCCGGTCAGGCCCCCCGCCCACCCGGAAGGCGTTCAGCCTGCGGAAGCTTTCGGCCTCCTTCGGCGTGGTCGTGATCGGTGTCGTCGGCGTCGGCCTGACCCTGAAGAAGGCCGTCGAGGGGGCGAGCGCCCACCCGGGCTCTTCCGTCATCGTCGGCGTGGTGGTGCTGGCGGCGGTGGTGGCGTTCCTGCGCTGGGGACCGCGAAGGCGCGCCGCCCGCACCGCTCTTGGCGGTCCGGCTCCGGTGGCACCCGAGGCACGTGCCGTCGAAAGCCCTCCCGGGCCGGATGCGGGGGCCGACGACTTCGACGTCATGGACGCCGACGGCTTCGACGTCATGGATGCCGGCGGCTTCGCTGCCACGGACGGCGGCGACTTCGCTGCCATGGATGCCGACGCGTTCGAGGATGCGGTGGCCCGGCTGTGCGAGCGCGACGGCTGCCATGACGTCCGCGTGGTCGGCGGGGCGAACGACCTCGGCGCGGATGTGGTGGCCGTGGCCCCCGACGGCCGCACGGTCGTCCTTCAGTGCAAGCGCTACGGCGGAACCAACAAGGTCGGCTCGCAGGAACTCCAGCGCTTCGGCGGCACCTGCTTCGCCGTGCACGGAGCGGATGTCGCGGCCGTCATCACCACCAGCGACTTCACCGAACCGGCGGTGGAGTACGCCGACCGGTGCGGCATCTTGTGCTTCGGCCACCCGGCCCTCAGTAACTGGGCGGCCGGTACCGGACCGGCACCGTGGGAACAGTGATCCCGCAGCAGAGTGGCGAGGGCGAGTGCCGTCCCGTCGGTGGTACCGGATCGGCAGGAAGGGAGAGGGCGTATGGCCGAGGGTGAGGAGCGGCGGGAGCGGCCCGCACAGCAGGGGCGGGTCCACCGGGCGGGCCAGTGGTGGCGGCGGGCGTGGGGATCGGCGGGTTACGAGCGCGACACCCTGCTCCTGATCGGCAAGAGCACGCTGGCCGCCACGGTGGCCTGGGTGATCTCGTACTACCTGCTCCAGGCGCAGTCGCCGGCGTTCGCGCCGTTCTCCGCGGTGCTGATCATGCAGGTGACCGTCTACCAGTCGCTGTTGCAGTCGCTGCGCTATGTGGGGGCCGTGGTGACCGGCGTCGCGGTGCAGGCCGCCCTGGGGTTCCTGGTCGGGCCGGGCCTGCCGGCGTTCGTCCTGGTGGCACTGGTCGCGCTGGTCATCGGGCGGTGGCCGGCACTCGGGGCGCAGGGCTCCCAGGTCGTCACCGCGGCGTTCTTCGCCTTCTCGACCTACATCTCCGCCACCTCGGACCTGGCGAAGGTCACCGAGCTCGGGCAGATCATTCTGCTGGTCCTCATCGGCTGCGGCGTGGGTGTCATCGTGAACGTCGCGGTGGTGCCCCCCATGCGCTACCGCAGTGCCGAGCACAGCATCCGCACCCTCGCCCACGCCCTGTGCGACCTGGTCAGTGACATGTATCCGGTGCTGCGCGAGGGCGAACTCGACGAGGAGCGCAGCAGCCACTGGCGGACCCGGGCCGGACAGACCGAAGAGCTGATCTCGCAGGCCAGGTCCGGGCTGCGCACCGCCAGGGAGAGCCTCTACTACAACCCTCGGCGGCTCCTTCGCCGCAACCGGGGGCACACCACCTTCGAGGGGTACGGCGCGGTGCTGGAGGCGCTGGAACGCGCGCTGTACCAGATGGCGTCGCTCACCCGGAGCATCGACAAGTGGCAGGAGGAGGAGAGCCGCCCTTACCGGTCCTTCCTCGGACGCTACGCCGACTTCCTGGAGGCCATCGCCCACATCACCCAGGTCCTCGGCACGCTCGACGAGGACGACCTCCACGACCAGGCGCAGCAGCTGTGCCGGCTGGCGGACACCGCTCAGCAACGCTGCCGCCAGGTGACCGAGGAGGCGGAACAGGCCGCACTGCCGCTCGCCGACCCGGCCCTCCCGTACGGGGTCCTGGTCGTCGAGTCCACCCGCCTCATGGAGGAGTTCCAGCACACCTGCGACGTGCTCCAGCGCCACGTCGACCGAGGAGATCAGGGAGATCAGGGAGATCAGGGAGACCGGGGAGACCGGGGAGGCCAAGGAGATCAAGGAGACCAAGGACAGGAACGGGACTGACGGGCGGGGAGCAGGACTGCCGGGCGAGGGACAGGACTGCCGGGAGAGGAACAGAACTGCCGGGCGCGGGACGGAACTGACGGGCGCGGGAAAGAACCGACGGGCGTCTGCGCCGCGGCGCAGACGCCCGTCGGGCGAAGGGCGGATCAGCTGGTGACAGCCATGCCGTCGCGCAGCTGGGACAGGCAGCGGGTGAGCAGGCGGGAGACGTGCATCTGGGAGATGCCCAGGGCGTCGCCGATCTGGGACTGCGTCATCTCCTGGCCGAAGCGCAGCTCCAGGATCTGCCGGTCGCGCTCTTCGAGCTGGTCCAGGAGGGGTGCCAGGGCGTGGAGGTCCTCGAAGAGGTCCATGTCCTGGTCGCATTCGCCCAGCAGGTCGGCGAGCGGTGCGTCGTTGCCGTCGTCGTTGAGGGGCGCGTCGATGGAGGAGGCGTTGTAGCCGTTGGCGGCGACCTGGCCCTCGACGACCTCTTCCGCGGTGATGTCCAGATGCGCGGCGAGTTCGCAGACCTTGGGGTCGCGGCCGAGCTCGCAGGCGAGGTGCTCGTTGGCGCGGGCGAGATCGACGCGCAGCTCCTGGAGACGGCGCGGAACGCGCACGTCCCAGGTGGTGTCGCGGAAGAACCGCTTCATCTCGCCGGTGATGTAGGGGATGGCGAGAGTGGTGAACTCGACCTCACGGGAGAGCTCGTAGCGGTCGATGGCCTTGATCAGGCCGATCGTGCCGACCTGCATGATGTCGTCCATGTCATCGCCGCGGTTGCGGAACCGGCGGGCGGCGTAGCGCACGAGCGAGAGGTTCATCTCGATGAGGGTGTTGCGCGCGTACTGGTACTCGTGGGTGCCCTCGTCCAGAGTTTCGAGCCGCGCGAAGAACAGGCGGGTCATCTCCCGGGCGTCGCGCGGAGCGAGCGTCTCGGGGGACTCGATCAGGGGGAGAGCCTCCGCCGGCGCCCGGGTCGGAGCCGGAGCGAGGGCCACGTCGGCCGTCGTCCCGCTTTCGTGCCCGGTCCTTGTTGCCGTTGTGCTGTTGACGACCACGTCTGCTCCCGTCCGTACTTGTGCCGTGCCCCGTTCGAGGTGCGGATGCCCCGAGCTGTTCGGTACATGCACGTGGATCCGGTGGAGCCGGAAGGGCCCCGGGGGTGCGGGCGGTCCGGCTGGTGGGAGAAAGGGCGTGGGCGTGCAGGAGACAAGGAGGGCCGTGGTGGGACCGCGGCGGCGTCTGCGCGAGGCTCTGCTGCGCATCGGAGGGGACCTCCATGCTCCCGAGGAGCACATCGGCGCCGAGGTGCGTGCGGCGTTGTGTGAACTGGCCGCGAAGACGCTGGGCGGGCGCTCTTGTGCCGGGCTGGTCACGGTCGGCGGTGCGGATGACCGTGCGGGCCGGAGCCTGGGCCTTCGTCTGGCGGACTATGACGTCGGGCTGCCGGAGGTCCTCCTGCGTGCCGACGAGAGCGACCTTCCGCCTCAAGTACGGGAGAGCTGCCCGGCGCTGGTCCAGGAAGAGTGGGAAGCGGTGCTGCTGCTCTCCAAGCTCGTCCTCCTGGGACTTGAGTCGGAGGCCGGGCGGAGAGCCGACGAGGCCCGGCCGCACCTGTGGGACGCGGCGGGTCCCGCCCGGTCCGTGGTCGCCGGACGGCTCTGCCGGGCACTGACCGCCGTCGCGGAACATCCGGGCCTCCACCAGGACGAACTCACCGCACAACTGCGCGCCGCCCTGCTCGACTTCGGGTCGCGGACCCCGGACAACCTCGACGCCGTTCGGCACCTCGCCGTGCTGCGTGGTGGGCAGCCCGGTCGGCGGGCGCGGCTGGTTCTCGGCCGCTCGGGACATGCCTGTGCGCAGGTGCTGTTCGCCGCGGAGGGATCGCCTGTTCCGAGCGGTGTGCGCACGATGTTCCCGGACCTGCGCCAGGCCGAATGGACCGCTGTCCTCCAGGTCACGGGGCTGACGTTGCGGGCCTTCGAAGCCGAGCCGGCGGCAGCCGCCCCCTGAGAGCGTCGGCGTCCGAGTGTTCGAGGCGGGAAGCCCCCGCCCGTTCAACGTGCCGCGGGCAGGGTGACGGTGAAGGTGCTGCCCTCGCCGGGGGCGGTGCGTACGGTCACCGTGCCGTTGTGGGCTTCGGCGATCGACTGGACGATGCTCAGGCCGAGGCCCGCGCCGCCGGCGGCCGGAGCGCGGGACTCGTCGCCGCGGTAGAAGCGTTCGAAGATGCGGTGCGCGATGTCGGGGGCCATGCCGGGGCCTCGGTCGGCGACCGTCAGCTCCACCGTCCCGCCGGGCAGCGGGCGCGCCGCCACGGATACCGGTGTGCCGGGCGGGGTGTGGCGCAGGGCGTTGCTGAGGAGGTTTTGCAGCACCTGCCGGAGCCGGTCCTCGTCGCCGCGGGCGAAGACCTCGCCCTGCACCTCGGCGGTGATCGGTGTGCCGGGGTCGCGGACGCGGGCGTCGGTGACGGCCTCGTCGGTGATCGTGCCGAGATCGACCGGTTCGCCGGCCAGCGGGCGGCCCAGGTCGAGGCGGGCGAGCAGCAGCAGCTCCTCGACGGTGGCGTGCATGCGGGCGGCCTCGCCCTCGATGCGCTGCATCGCCCGCTCGATCAGCTCGGGGTCCTGGGCCAGACCGTGCAGATGGAGTTGGGCCCAGCCGCGGATCGTGGTCAGTGGGGTGCGCAGCTCGTGCGAGGCGTTGGCGACGAACTGCCGGAGCTGTTCCTCGGACCGCTGCCGTTCGTCGAAGGCCCGGTTGAGGGCGGTGCCGACCTCTCCCACCTCGGAGCAGGGCCGGGCGACCTCGATGCGCTGGTCGACGTCGCCGTCGGCGATCGCCGTCGCGGTGGCGGCCATGTCCCGCAACGGCCGCAGGCCCACGCGCAGTACGCCGCGGCTGAGGAGCACGATGCCGCCGAGCGCGCCCAGGGTGGCGGCGGCATCGGCGCCGATCAGCCAGTACACGACGTCCTCGGCCGGCTGGAGACTCTTGGCGACCACGACCCTGCTGAACGGCTGGGGCGCGGTGCCCGGCGCGTGGCGGACCGTGGCGGAGGGGCCGATGGAGAAGCTCAGGGCGCGGTAGCGCGGTACGGGCGCTCCCCGGGCCGACACGGTGCGGGTGTGCGCGGCGAATCCGTCCGGGACCGGCGTCGGCAGGTCGGGGCGGGACCGGGGCTGCCCGTCGAGGTCCCGGCCCGAGGTGCGTGCGACCACCCGGCCGTGGTCGTCGACCAGCGCGATGTAGACGCCGTCGGGAATGAGGGTGTTGAGGTCGGCCTCGTCGAACGGGGCGGTCTGGTGGCGTACCCGGTCCTGAACGGTGTCGCGGGCCCTGGCGAGAGTGGCATCGGCGACATCGACGAGGTTGAGGCGCAGCCCGATCAGCGACACCGCGTTGACGGCCACCATGCCCCCGGCCGCCAGCAGGACGACCCCCACCATCAGCCGGGCCCGCAAAGAGCCGCGCCAGGCGCCGGCCATCAACCGTCTCCGGGGAGCCGCAGGCTGTAGCCGAATCCGCGCATCGTGTGGATCAGGGCGGGGTCCTGCGCGTCCACCTTCGCCCGGAGCCGGGACACCAGCTTCTCGACGACGCCCTCTCCGAAGTGGTGCTGCCACACGTGGTCCATGATCTGCTCTTTCGACATCACGTGGTCGGCGTTGATGAGCAGATAACGCAGCAGTTTGTACTCGGTCGGCGACAGCGCGATCAGCCGGTCCCCGCGCCGCACCCGCCTGCTGCGCTCGTCCACGGTCAGATCGGCGAACCGCAGCATCGGGCCGGCTTCCGCGGACCGGCCGGCCCGCCGCAGCAGGGCGTGCACCCTGGCCAGCAGCTCGGGCAGGCTGAAGGGCTTGGTGAGGTAGTCGTCCGCGCCCATGGCGAAGCCCGTCACCCGGTCCTCGACGGAGTCGCGCGCCGTCAGGAACAGCACCGGCAGCCGCGCCCCGTTCTCCACCAGCCGCCGGCACACGGCGAAGCCGTCCAGGTCGGGCAGCATGACGTCCAGGACCAGCAGATCCGGGGGCCGCTCCTCGTACGCGCGCAGGGCCCCGGCGCCGCACCCGGCGGTCGCCACCGTGTACCCCGCAAGGCCCAGGGTGGTCTCCAGCAGCTCCGTCATCCGCGGGTCGTCGTCCACGACGAGCAGCCGTTGCCCCTTTCCCCGGGGCAACGGTGCGTCACTCGTCGGCGAGGCGGAGGGCATGGCAGGCACCAATCACGTCATGGAGTCTGCGACGACAACGAGCCGCCCCGGGCACCAGTTCCCCCGGGCGGCGTTCGTTCCCCGGGGCCGTGCGGAGGCGGTCAGGAAACGGTCAGGTTGTCGACCGGGGCGGGTCAGCGGGGCCGGTTTCTCTTGAGCCAACGACATCGGCCCGAGCACCGTCCGTCGAGAAGCCTGGAGATCCCGTGGACCCTGCCGCACCTCACGAAGCCGGCGGTGCGGACGCCGTCCGGACCGCCGTGCAGAACCGGCTGCGCGGCGCCGTGGTCGACCTCGCGCCCGTCTTCGGATTCACCGTGACCTTCGCCCTCACCCATCGCCTCGGCGTCGCCCTCGCGCTCGCCTTCGCCGCCGGGGCCGGGGTCTTCGTCTTCCGGCTGATCCGCGGGGAGCCCGTATGGCGCGCACTCGGCGTCCTCGGCGTCGTCTGCGTCCAGGGCGCGCTGGCCGCACGTACCGGACAGGCCACCACCTTCTTCCTCCCGCACCTGCTGCTGCACTGCGCGATGGCCGTGGTGGCGCCGGTGCTGATCCTGCTCGGATGGCCGCCGCTGGGGCTGATGGTGGGGCTGCTCACGGGGGAGCGGACCCGGTGGCGCCGCTGCGCGGTGCGCCGCCGGGCCTTCGCCAAGGGCAGCCTGGTCCTCTTCACCGGAAACGTCCTGATGCTGGCCGTCCAGCTCCCGCTGTTCCTGTCCGGCCAGGCCGTCGCCCTCGGCTCGGTCGATGTCTTCGGGCCCCTCGTCTTCGCGCTCGGCGCACTGCTGGGGTGGCGCGTCTACCGGCGCTCCGCCGGTGCGCACCGCTGCGACCCGCCCCTGAGTGAAGGCGCCACTGCCGGCGCCGACCCTGCACACCCTCTGGAAAGGACCGTTCGATGACCGACACCCGGCCCACCACCCGGACCCAGCCCGCCATCACGCCCCAGCCGACGGTACGGACCTGCCCGTTCGACCCGCCGCAGGAGTACCGGACGCTGCGCGAAGAGGCCCCGATCACGCCGGTGGCCTTCCCGGACGGCACGAACGGCTGGCTGGTCACCCGGCACGCGGACGTACGGGCGGTGCTGTCCGACCCGCGGTTCGGCGCCAACCGCCGGCCGGCGCGGGCCGCTGCCGTGCCCGCCGGTACACCGGTGCCGCCGCCTCCGCCGGGGATGTTCATCATGATGGACGCCCCGGAGCACACCCGGATCCGACGGCTGCTCACCGGCCAGTTCACGGTGCGCCGGATGCGGCAGCTGGCCCCCGCGGTGGAGCGGATCGTCGCCGAGCACCTCGACGCGATGGCGTCCGCCGAGCAGACGGTCGACCTCGTCCAGGCCTTCGCGCTGCCCATCCCCTCGCTGGTGATCTGCGAGCTGCTCGGCGTGCCGTACGAGGATCGTGCGGACTTCCAGCGCAATTCGAGCACCATGCTCAGGCTCGACGCGAGCCAGGAGGAGGTCCAGCAGGCCCACCTGGCAATGAACCGGCACATCCACGAGCTGGTCCTCGCCAAGCGTGCCCGCCCCACCGACGACATCCTCAGCGGCCTGGTGCAGGAAGGCAGTCTCAGCGACGAGGAAATGGCCGGTGTCGGGGCGCTGTTGCTGCTCGCCGGGCACGAGACCACGGCGAACATGATCGCGCTGGGCACCATGTGCCTGCTGGGCAACCCCGGCCAGCTGGCGGCGCTGCGCGCGGACGCCTCGCTGTGGGACAACGCCGTCGAGGAGCTCCTGCGCTACTTGACGATCATTCAGTTCGGCCTGCGCCGCGTGGTACGGGAGGACCTGGAGCTGGACGGCCACCACATCGAGGCCGGCACCACCGTGCTCGCCTCCCTGACGTCGGGCAACCGCGACGCGGAACAGTTCGCCGGCGACCCCGACCAGTTGGACGTGCACCGGAAGCACAGCCCGCACCTCGCGTTCGGGCACGGCGCCCACCAGTGCATCGGCCAGCAGCTGGCCCGGGTGGAGATGAAGGCCGCGCTGTCCGCCCTTCTCGACCGGTTCCCCACCCTGCGGCTGGCCGTACCGGCGGACCAGGTGCCGATGCGCGACGACATGCTCATCTACGGCGTCCACGCACTGCCCGTGACCTGGTAGCCGTCGCCCGCACGGCCGGCGGCACGGCCGCCACGCGACACCGCATCACCGGAGAGACAGGAGAAGGAGAAATCCGATGAAGGTCATCATCGACGAGGACAAGTGCGTCGGCGCAGGTCAGTGCGTTCTGGCCGCCGAGGAGGTCTTCGACCAGCGGGAGGATGACGGCATCGTCGTCCTCCTGGACGCCCTCCCGCCGGACGCGCTGCACTCCTCGGTGGAGGACGCCGCGGCCCGCTGCCCGGCGCTGGCCATCGAGGTGCTGAAGTAGTGCCCGCGAAGGACCGGATCGTCGTGGTGGGCGCCTCGGCCGCGGGCCTCACCACGGCAGAGGCCCTGCGGCGCGAGGGCTTCACCGGGACGCTGACCATGGTCGGCGAGGAACTGCGGCCCCCGTACGACCGGCCGCCGCTGTCCAAGCAGGTCCTGGCCGGTGAACGGGAACCGGAGACGACCGTGCTGCGCCAGGACGCGGACCTCCGGCGCCTGGCGCTGGACCTGCGCCTGGGCTGCCGGGCGACCGGCCTGGACCCGGCGGCGCGCACCGTCACCCTCGCGGACGGGGACCGGCTGCGCTACGACGGCCTGGTCATCGCGACGGGGCTGCGGCCGCGGCGGCTGCCCTTCGGCCACGACCTGGCCGGTGTGCATGTGCTGCGCACCCTCGACGACGCTCTGACGTTGCGCACGCAGTTGCTGAGCGGCCCCCGGGTCGTGGTGATCGGCGCCGGATTCCTCGGCAGTGAGACCGCCGCCACCGCACGGGGGCTCGGCCTGGACGTCACGCTCGTCGATGTCGCGCCCACCCCGCTGGCCGCGCAAGTCGGCACCTGGGCGGGCGGGTTGGTGGCCGGTCTGCACCGGGACCACGGAGTCCGGCTGCGTATGGGACGCGGGGTCAGCGGCCTGACCGGCGAGCGCGGCCGGGTCACCGAGGTGGTGCTCGACGACGGGAGCCGGCTCCCCGCCGACGTGGTCGTGGTCGCGATCGGCTCGGTACCGGCCACCGACTGGCTGGCCGGCTCCGGGATCCCGTTGGGCGACGGGGTGCTCTGCGACAGCCACTGCCGGGCCGCGCCCGGGATCTACGCGGCAGGGGACGTCGCCAACTGGCCGCACCCGGCCACCGGCGGTCGCGTCCGCCTCGAACAACGCACGAACGCCACCACACAGGCCCTGGCCGTCGCCAAGAACCTGCTCGCCGGCCCCGGGGAGGCGACGCCCTACGCACCGGTCCCGTTCGGCTGGACCGACCAGTACGACGCGAAGATCCAGTTTCACGGCTGGTGTCCCCCCGGTGCGCGGGCCGAATGCGTCGACGGCGACCCGGGGGCACGCAAGTTCGTCGCGCTCTACCGGGACCGCGGCCGCGTGGTGGGCGCGCTCGGCTGGAACAGCGCACGCGCCCTGCGCGGGTACCGCAGCCACATCGGCAGCGAGGCGGCGCCGCTCGCGACGGCGGAGGGCTGAACCGGAGCGCTGGACGGGAGAGGTGAGGGGAGGCTGGACCGGAGTGGTGACGGGAGGCTGAACTGGAGGGGTGAAGGGGCCGGTGGGGGAAGGGTTTTGACGGGCGGGGGGAGACCTACCGGCGTAAGTTCACCGGCATGGTGACTTCGATGACGTATGAGGATTACGAGCGGCGGATGGACCGGGCGGGCCGGGCCGCGGCCGACGCCGGGCTGGCCGGGCTGATCGTGACGCCGGGTCCTGATCTGGTGTGGCTGTGCGGCTACCGGCCGCCCGCCGCCACCGAGCGGCTGACCGCCCTGGTGATCGAGCCGGGGCGGCGCTCGCGGCTGCTGGTGCCTGTATTGGAGTACCCGGATGCGGAGCTCTCCCCGGGGGCCAGGGCGCTGGAGGTGTCGGGGTGGACCGACGGGTCGGAACCCTATGCGGAGGTCGCCAAGTGGGTGGACCCGCAGGGGCGTTACGGGGTGTCCGACGCGACCTGGGCGCTGCATCTGCTGGGGTTCCAGCGGTCGCTGCCGGGGACCGCGTACGCCGCGCTGACGGAGGTGCTGCCGATGCTGCGCGCCGTCAAGGACGCCCATGAGGTGGCGCGGCTGGCCGCGGCCGGGGCCGCCGCGGACGCGACGTACGAGGAGATCCTGCGGGTGCGCTTCGGCGGGCGGCGGGAATCCGAGGTGGCGGCGGACCTGGCGCGGCTGCTGACCGGACACGGGCACAGCCAGGTGGACTTCACGGTCGTCGGATCGGGCCCCAACGGCGCCAATCCGCACCACGAGGCCGGGGAGCGGGTCATCGAGGACGGCGACATGGTCGTGCTCGACTTCGGTGGCCTCAAGGACGGGTACGGGTCGGACACCTCGCGGACCGTGCACGTCGGGGAGCCGGGCGCCGAGGAGCGCAAGGTGCACGACATCGTGCGGGAGGCGCAGCAGGCGGCGTTCGAGGCGGTCCGGCCGGGCGTCGCGTGCCAGGACATCGACCGGGTGGCCAGGAAGATCATCAAGGCTGCCGGGTACGGCGAGTACTTCATCCACCGGACCGGGCACGGCATCGGGGTGACCACGCACGAGCCGCCGTATCTGGTGGAGGGCGAGCATCTGCCGTTGGTGCCCGGGATGTGCTTCTCGATCGAGCCGGGGATCTATCTGCCGGGGCGGTTCGGCGTCCGCATCGAGGACATCGTGACGTGTACGGACTCGGGCGGGCGGCGGCTGAACTTGACCGCGCGGGAGATGGCGGTGGTGCGCTAGCGCCGGACGGGCGGTCGGACGGCCGGACGGGCGGTTGGGCGGACTACGGCCCGCGGTCTCCGGCATCCGGCAGCCGTCCCGAAATCGGGGGTTTCCGCAGGTCGGGGCGCGTTGTCAGTGGTGTGGTTCACGATGGGTTGCAGGCGTGGCAGGCACGGCGGACAGGCGCGGACGGCAGGAAGGCAGGGATCGCGTGGCAGGGCGCGACAAGGAGACGGTGCGGGCGGTGCGGCGGCCGCAGGTGCGGTTGCCGGAGCTGGTGGCGTACGACGGCGGGGAGCTGGAGGACGAGGGGGATTACGACGGGCTGGAGTTCACCGGCGCCGACTGGGCCGGGCAGTCGGCGCGCGGCGCCCGCTTCATGGACTGCGCGCTGCGGCGATGCACGCTCGACGAGACGGTGCTCGGCCGGGCGCGGATCATCGACAGTGTGCTGAGCGGGGTGCGCGGGGTCGGCACGGACCTCTCCCAGGCGTCACTGCGCGATGTGGAGGTGACGGAGGCCCGGCTCGGCGGGACGCAGTTGCACGGTGCGGTGCTGGAGCGGGTCGTGGTGCGCGGCGGGAAGATCGACTTCCCCAATCTGCGGAAGGCGAAGCTGCGGGATGTCGCCTTCGAGGGGTGTGTGCTGGTCGAGGCGGACTTCGCGGGGGCGGAGCTGGAGCGGGTGACGTTCGACGACTGCACCCTGGCCCGGGCCGATTTCTCCGAGGCGCGGATGAAGGACGTCGATCTGCGGGGCGCGGCCGCGGTGGACATCGCGCGGGGGATCGACCGGCTGTCGGGCGCGGTGATCAGCCCGTCCCAACTGCTCGACCTGGCCCCGGCGTTCGCCGCGCAGATAGGCGTACGGGTGGAGTGAGGGCGCAGCCGGCGAGCGACGGCGCTCCCGGGCCGTAGCGGCGAGTCCGCCACTGGGGCCCGTCATTGGGGTCCGCCACGAGGGCCCGAGGGTCCGCCACCGGGCCCGCGCCTCCGCCGCCGTATGCGGCGCGGCCGTGCGCACGCGGCCGTGCGCACACCGCCGGGGGGCCCGTGGTCAGATGCGGGGGAAGCGGGCCTGGAGGTCCCAGATGGCCGGGTTGTCGTCGAGGCCGTCGTGCATGTCGGTGAGGTCGGCGATCAGGTCGTGCAGAAAGTCGCGGGCCTCGCGGCGCAGCGCGGAGTGGTTGAAGGTGAGCGGGTCCTCGTCGGCCGGCATCCAGTCGGCGTCCACGTCCACCCACCCGAAACGGCGCTCGAAGAAGATCCGGTCGGCGGATTCGGTGAAGTCCAGCTCGGCGTGGACCGGGCGGGCCGAGCGGTTGCCCCGGGGGTCGGTGTCGAGCTGCTCGACGATGTCGCACAGCGCCCAGGCGAAGTCGAGAACCGGCACCCAGCCCCAGGCCGTGGACAGCTCGCGGTCCGTCTTCGTGTCGGCGAGGTAGACATCGCCGCAGAAGAGGTCATGGCGCAGCGTGCGCACATCCGCGGTCCGGTAGTCCGTCTGCGGCGGATCCGGGAAGCGGCGGGAGAGGGAGTAGCCGAGGTCGATCACGCCTTGATGGTGTCACGCCGGTGCGGCGGCGGGGCGCCCGCATCCGCCCCGCCCGTGCCTGCTCCCGCCCTGCCCCGCTACACCGTGGTCAGCACCCGCGGCCCCTCGTCCGTCACCGCCACCGTGTGCTCGAAGTGGGCGGCGCGGGAGGCGTCCGTGGTGCGCAGGGTCCAGCCGTCGCTGTCCTCGTAGTAGGTGTGCTTGCCGCCGGCCAGGAACATCGGCTCGATGGCGATGACCAGGCCGTGGCGGAGGGGGAATCCGCGGTGCGGGCGGCCGTCGTTGGGGACCGACGGGTCCTCGTGCATCTGGCGGCCGATGCCGTGCCCGCCGAAGTCGCGCGGGATGCCGTAGCCGGCGGCGCGCCCCACGCTGCCGATCGCATGGGAGATGTCGCCGATCCGGGCGCCGACCACGGCCGCCGCGATGCCCGCCTCCAGCGCCTGCCGGGTGGTGTCCATGAGCCGCTGGTCCTCGGGGCGGGCGGTGCCGACCGTGAAGCTGACGGCCGCGTCGCCGGCCCAGCCGTCCACGAGGGCGCCGCAGTCGATGCTCACCAGGTCGCCGTCGCGCAGCCGGGTGGCGTCCGGGATGCCGTGCACGATCGCGTCATTGACGGAGGTGCAGAGGACCGCGGGGAAGGGGGTGGTGGCGAAGGAGGGCTGGTAGTTGAGGAACGGTGAGCCGGCGCCGGCCTCGCGCAGCACCGTACGGGCGGCCTCGTCCAGGTCCAGCAGCCGCACGCCCGGGGCGGCCGCCGCCTGCGCCGCGGCCAGCGCGTCGGCGACCACCCGGCCGGCCACCCGCATCGCGTCCAGTGCCGCATCCGTCTTGATCTCCACCATGAGGACGACCTCCCGCTCGTCACCGCCCGCACCGCACAGCGGTATCGGCAGGCGGTATTTATTTACCGGTATTTATTTACCGGTATTAGTATCACGGGCATGGTGCGAACTCCACTGACCCCTTGGGAACGCGAACGCGGTGAGCGGCTCGGCGCGCTGCTGCGCAGGGCGCGCGGCGAGCGGAGCATGGTCGAGGTCGCGGCGGCGGCGGGACTGTCCGCCGAGACGCTGCGGAAGATCGAGACCGGCCGGGCGCCGACGCCGGCGTTCTTCACGGTTGCCGCGCTGGCCGGCACGCTCGGACTGTCGCTCGACGAGGTGGCGGCGCTGGCCGCGCCGCCCGAAGCGGCCGGGAGCGCGGTGGCCTGAGCGAGGCGCGGAGCGCCCGTCCGCCCGGCGGCAATGGCCTCGGAACGCGCCGAGGGCCGGCCCCCCAGGGGAACCGGCCCTCCGTTGCGCTGACCTGGCCGCGCGCCAGGATGCAGGCGTGGCTCAGACGTTGACGCCGAAGTCCTGCGCGATGCCGACGAGGCCGGACGCGTAGCCCTGGCCCACCGCGCGGAACTTCCACTCCGCGCCGTTGCGGTACAGCTCGCCGAAGACCATGGCGGTCTCGGTGGCCGCGTCCTCGCTGAGGTCGTAGCGGGCGATCTCGGTGCCGCCGGCCTGGTTGATGATGCGGATGAAGGCGTTCCGCACCTGGCCGAAGTTCTGGCTGCGGTTCTCGGCGTCGTAGATCGAGACCGGGAAGACGATCTTGTCGATGTCCGCCGGCAGCGCCGCCAGGTTGATGTTGATCTGCTCGTCGTCGCCCTCGCCCTGGCCGGTGACGTTGTCACCGGTGTGCACGATGGACTGGTCCGGCGTGGCCTTGTTGTTGAAGAAGACGAAGTGCTGGTCGGAGTAGACCTTGCCGCTCGGGTTGACCGCGATCGCGCTCGCGTCGAGGTCGAAGTCCGTGCCGGTGGTGGTCCGGACGTCCCAGCCGAGGCCGACCGTGACGGCGGTAAGGCCCGGTGCCTCCTTGGTGAGCGAGACGTTGCCGCCCTTGGACAGGCTTACAGCCATGGGATGTCCCTTTCCTTGTCGACTCGTCGAATCGTCGGGCTCCGTACTGCGGACGAAGCTACCGTCACCCACCACAACGCGATGAGGGGACCGCCAGGTTCCAGGAGTCTTTACTCTCTTTGCCGAATCCTGATGCGGACGCCCCGGCGAATGCCCCGAAAAGCGGGTGACGGGGCCCCGTGGCACGCGAGATCATAGGACTCATGTCCGGGCCCTATGTCATCCGCGGTTCGGTCGTCCTTCCAGAGGCCGAGCTCGTATGGCGTTTCTCGCGCTCCTCAGGACCGGGCGGCCAGCACGTCAACACCAGCGACAGCCAGGTCGAGCTGCGCCTCGACCTCGGCAGGACGCAGGCGCTGCCGCCGGTGTGGAAGGAGCGCGCCCTGGAGCGGCTGGCGGGCCGGCTGGTCGACGGCGTGCTGTCGGTACGCGCCTCCGAGCACCGCTCCCAGTGGCGCAACCGCGAGACCGCGGCCGTCCGGCTGGCCTCGCTGCTCGCCGAGGCCACCGCGCCCCCGCCCAAGCCGCGCCGCAAGTCACGGATCCCGCGGGGCATCAATGAGCGGCGGCTGCGCGAGAAGAAGCAGCGCGGCGACACCAAGCGCGGCCGCTCGGGCCGCGACTGGGGCTGACCGCCCCCTTCAGCCGCCCGGCCCCCCTCAGCAGCCGGCCTCCTCGGCCGCCCCGCCCGCCGGCGCCTCCCGGCTCTCACCCCGGCTGCCTCCCGGCTCTCACCTCAACAGTTTCCCGGCACTCACCCCAACTGCCGGTACTTCCCCCGGAAATACGTCAGCGGCCCGTCATCCTCGTTCGGAATCGACGTGGCCAGTACGCGGGCGATGACGAGCGTGTGATCGCCGGCCACGACCCGCTGCTCGGTGCGGCACTCCATGGTCGCGAGCGCTCCGCCGACGAGCGGGGCACCGGACACTTCGCCCCGTACGAACGGGATGTCCTCGAAGAGCAGCCGGTCGCTGATGCGCCCCTTCATCGCGAACCGTCCGGCAATCTGCCGCTGGTGTCCCGAGAGCACCGACACCGCCCAGAGCGGCTGGAGCTCCAGCAGGTCGTCCATCCGTGAGTCGTTGCGAACGCTCACCATCACGAGCGGCGGATCGAGGGACACGGACAGGAACGCCGTGGCGGTCATGCCGACGTCCTCGCCGTGCGGCCCCTCGTCCGGGTCGTGGGCGGTGATCAGCACCACTCCGGCGGCGAGGCGGGACAGGGCGGCGCGGAATTCTTCGTCACTCACTCCCACAGAATGCGGGATGGGCGTACCGCCCGGCACGGAGGTGAGGGCGATGGTGGGTGCGGAAGAGGCGGCGGGCCCGGAGGCTGCTGCGTCGGCAGGGCTTTTCGTGAACACGCCATAAACGCTAACTTCGTCGGCCGCCTGCGCGCATCGGGCCCGGGGACCATCCGCGTCCTAGGTCTGACGACGGAAGTCCGGAACGCTCGGAAATTTGCGTTCAGGAAGTGTAGAAAGAGTGAAGGCGCGCTCCCTCGGCGGCTTTTTGGGAGATCGCCAAACGTCTTTACGGGTTTGTGACTTGAGTCACAGCAGGCGCTAATTGTTGACCCTGTGTACCGGGTGAACAGCTCACTGTGATTCAGTGAGCGTGGAATCGGACGACAAAGAATCGTGGAGTTTGCTGTCGAGGTCTCAGGGAGAGCGAGCGATGGAGACCGAGTCGGAGCCATACGTCCGTCTTGCGACCCTGCGGCAGCTGCACCAAGTGGTCGCCGAACTGAACACCGCACGCAGCCTCGCGGACACCCTTCAGACGGTCGCCGACGGCGCGATCACCGGGCTCGGCTATGAGCTGGCCGCGGTCAATCTCGTCCGCCCCGACGGCGATCTCGTGGTCGCCGCGGTCGCCGGCAGCGCGGGTGCCGAGGCGCTGATGGCCGGACGGACCGGCTCCCGCACCTCCTGGGACCGCCGGCTGTCGATGGGCGAGCGCTGGGGTGACCTGTGCTTCATCCCGCACACCGAGGGCTGGGTGCTCGATGACGACGACGTACCGCAGTGGCACACGGCCGGACCCGCACCCCGTTTCCCCGACGAGTGGCACCCCATGGACCGCCTCCTCGCGCCCATGTACACCGCGGCGAACGGCGGCGGCGAGCTGCTCGGAGTGATCTCCGTCGACCGGCCGCGCAACGGGCGGCGGCCCGGCCCCTGGGGCCAGGAAGCCCTCCAGATGTACGCCTTCCAGTCCGCCATCGCGATCAGCAACGCCCGGCTGCGGGCCAATATGCAGCGCGCCCTGGTCCGGCTGGAGCGCGACCAGCAGGCGCTGCGCGCCAGCGAGGAGAGCTTCCGGCAGGCGTTCGAGTACGCACCGAGCGGTATGGCCGTGGCCGAAATGGGCGGTGACCAGCACGGGCGGCTGCTACGGACCAATGACGCGCTGTGCCGGCTGCTGGGCCGCCCGGCCTCCGGGATGCGCCGCTACTCCTTCTCCGACCTGGTCCACCCCGAGGACATCGGCACGCTGCTGCGCACCTCCGCCGAGGGCGGCCGGGCCGAGCTGCGGCTGGCCCGCCGGGACGGCACCTACGTGTGGGTCTCGCTGCGCAACTCCGTCGTCGCCGACACCACCGACGGCCCCCGCTTCCTGCTCACCCACGTCGAGGACATCGAGGAGCGCAAGCGGCACGAGCTCCAGCTCGCGCACCGCGCCAGCCACGATTCGCTGACCGGGCTGCCCAACAGCGCCGAGCTGCGGGCCCGGCTCGGCGCCCGGCTGTGCTCCCGCCCGCCCGGCTCGATGGCGGACGCCTACGCCTCCTCGGGCGTCATCCACACCGACCCCCGGGACGCGCACGGCTTCCGGCCGGACGGGAAGGAGCCCTTCGACGGGCTCGACGGCTTCGAGGGCGGGCTGCCGGCCCCGTTCGACCACCATGTCCATCTCGTCGCCCCCGCGGACGGGCCGGCCGACGACGGCTCGAAGGGGCTCGCGGTCCTCTTCTGCGACCTCGACGGCTTCAAGTCGATCAACGACCGCTTCGGGCACAACACCGGCGACGCGGTGCTGATAGAGGTCGCCCGGCGGCTGACCAGCGGCGTCCGGGACGGCGATACGGTCGCCCGGCTCGGCGGCGACGAATTCGTGGTGCTCGCCGACGGTCTCGGCACCGCCGACGCCGAGGATCTCGCGGTCCGGCTGCGGAACGCGATCATCCCGCCGATCCGGGTGGAGGGCCGGGCGGTCCGGGTGGGCGCCAGCTTCGGCATCGGCTGGGCGAGCTGCGGGATGACGGCCGAGGAAGTGCTGGAGTCGGCCGATCAGCGGATGTACGTCGAGAAGCGCTCCCGCTCGAAGCAGAACCGGCGGGCGGCGGGCTGAGCCACGGGCGCGTCGCCGCGACGGCCGGGTCCGGTGCCGCGTATCTCACACCGGGCCCGCTCCGGCCCCCGCACCAGCAGTTCACCGATCCGTAGCGATCTTGTGGCCCTTCGGGCTCGGTATGCGGCGGCCTTCAGGGGGTAGGCTGCGCCGATGCGGCGCGGTGCCGCCGGGGGCCCGAAAGACAGTTCGCGCAGAAGATGACTGCCGACGCGCGAAGACGCGCACGACGCGCACAGATCGCTTGGGAGTGACACGGAATGACGGCCGGCAACAACGGCGCGGACACGCCGGAGAACGACGACCCGTTCGCCTATCTCTACCGCTCGGAAGGCGGCGAGGGCGGCGCACCGGGCCCGTCGGGCGATGGTCCGGCGGCGCGGCAGCCGGGCGTCCCGCGTACCTCCTACAACCAGGTGCGGGCCGTCGGCCAGCGCCAGTACGGCCAGCAGGCTCCGCAGCAGGTGACGTACGGGCAGCAGAACGCCCACTACGCCGCGCCGGAGACGCTGCCCGGCGGCGACCGCACGCGCTCCGCCCCGGCCCCGGGCAACGGCGGCCAGGAGCCGCGCCGCGGCCGCAACGGCCTGCTGATAGGCGCCGTCGCGGTGGTCGCGGTGGTGTGCATAGGCATCGGCGTCGCGATGCTCACCAACGGCAAGAACGCCAAGGACGACACCGCGGGCAAGCCGGGCCCGACCGCCGGCGACAAGGTGTCCCCCGGCGACAAGCCCAAGAAGCCCGCCCCCGGCAAGCTGCCCAAGGAGGACGCGGGCAGCCTGCGACTGGACGGCGGGGCGGCCACGGCCAAGGACGTGCCGGGCGCGCGCTCGACGAGCGGTTCGTATGTCGGCGGCTTCAATCAGGTCGGGGCGAAGGTGCAGTGGACGGTGGATGCCCCGCGCGCGGGCGATTACCGGCTGTACGTGCGCTACGGCATCCCGGGCGAGGACGCCAACGCGACGCTGGCGGTCAACAGCAAGCCCAACAGCCAGCCAATCGGCCTGAAGAACTTCATCCACTCGCCCAAGGGGGACTGGGAGAAGGGCTGGCAGACCACCTGGGCACCCGTCACCCTGAACAAGGGCAGCAACACCATCGAAATCTCCTGTGGGCAGGGCAACCAGTGCAACGCCAACCTGGATCAGGTGTGGTTGCAGCGGGGCGGCGCCAAGTAGCAGGGCGCGCCTGCCACTTCGGGGCCCGGGCGGGCACGTCCCCGCCCCGAAGTCGATTGCTGGTGTCACTTTGATCGTGGTGGACTGAGGTCAACAGCCCACTTGATCAGAGGAGATCACGCATGAAGATGCGCGCTTTAGCGCTGACCGGTGCCGCACTGCTGGCCGCACTGCCGCTCACTGCGGGAACGGCCGACGCCGCTGCCAAGTGCCCGAAGGGCAACATCTGTGGTTGGGCGAAGCCGAACTTCGGGGGGCATGCGTATTCCGTGGTCAGCCCCACCCCAGGGTGCGACGGATTCCACGGCGATGTGCGGTCGGTGTCCAACCAGAACAGGCACCGGGTGACCTTCTACAGCGATTCGGGGTGCTACGGCAAGCGATTCGACCTGACCGAAGGTCACTACTCGGCCAAGACCCCGTGGCCCGTCAGGAGCATCGCCATCTGGGGATGATGACGCCGCGGACGGGGCGTCCGCGCCCGGATGCCCCGGCTGTTCCCCCTCACGCCGCCGACGGATGATCCGTCACCACCACACGCGGCAGCAGCTCTTCATACGTAGCCGTATCGAACTCGCCCGCCGCCGGGGCCCGTACGGTTGCCGCGGACAGGGCCACCGCGCGGGTCAGACGGTCGGGCCAGGGCAGGTTCTCCACCAGGCCCGAGAGCAGGCCGGCCACCGCGGAATCGCCGGCGCCGGTCGGGTTTCCGGCGATCTGCCGTGGCGGGGTGGCCTGCCAGGTGCCGTCGGCGGTCACCGCGAGCATGCCGGCCGGGCCCAGTGAGGCGGCCACCGCGTGGGCGCCGCGGCGGCGCGCGTCGCGGGCGGCGCGCAGCGGCTCGGTGCTGCCGGTGAGGGCGGCGAGTTCCTCGGCGTTGGGCTTGGTGAGGTCGGGGCGGGCGGCCAGGCCGCGGCGCAGCGGTTCGCCGCTGGTGTCGAGGAGGACCGGGACGCCGGCGCTGCGCGCGGCGCGGGTGAGGCGGGCGTAGACGTCGACCGGGACGCCCGGCGGGAGGCTGCCGCACAGTGCCACCGCCCGCGCGTCGGCGAGCAGTTCGCGGTAGGTGCCGAGGAAGGTGTCCCATTCGGCGGGGGAGACGGTCGGGCCCGGCTCGTTGAGCTGGGTGGTGTCTCCGCCGGCCGTGTCGACGACGGCGACGGTGCGGCGGGTGGTGCCGCCGACCGGGACCAGGGCGTCGGTGACCTCGGTCTCCGCGAGCAGCGCGCGCAGCGCCGTGCCGGTGCCGCCGCCCGCGAAGCCGGTGGCGACCGTGCGGTGGCCGAGCGCGGCCAGCACCCGGGCGACGTTCAGGCCCTTGCCGCCGGGCCGTTCGGACACCTCGGTGACCCGGTTCGTGGCGTGCGGGTGGAGCCGGGGAACGCGGTAGGTGATGTCCAGGGCGGCGTTCAGCGTGACCGTAAGGATCATGGTCGCCCCTCCGGGCAGTCATGGCCGGGCGGCCGGGCGTCGGGCAACCGCGCGCGGCGGTGGCATACGGACAAGTGCGCGAGCGATCATGCCATCGCCGGTGGTGGTTGGCCCAGACCCGGACCCGCCGCCGCTGCCCGCGGGCCGGGCGGAGGGCCGGCCGGCCGTGCACCGCCCGCCGCCGGTGCGGAGCGTCAGACGCCCGGCGAGCGCACCAGCCACTCGCCCCGGCGCATGACTCCCACCAGGTCGTATGCCGCGTCCAGCACCACCAGGTCGGCGTCCTTGCCGGTCTGGAGGGAGCCGGTCCGGTCGTCGATGCCCAGGAGGCGGGCCGGGGTGGCCGAAAGTGCCTGTACGGCCTGGTCGACCGTCAGGCCGTCGACGGTGACGGCGCGCTGGAAGGCGCGGTCCAGGGTGAGGGTGGAGCCGGCGATCGAACCGGCCGTGGGGCCTTCGCTGATGCGCGCGACCCCGTCCTTGACCTCGACCCGCATCGGGCCGAGCGGGTACATCCCGTCGTTCATGCCGGCCGCGCCCATGGCGTCGGTGATGAACGCGACCCGTCCGGCACCGGCCTCACGCACCGCCAGCTGGAGCATCGCGGGGTGCAGATGGGTGCCGTCGTTGATGAGCTCGACGCTGATCCGCTCGTCCTCCAGGAGCGCGGCGACCGGGCCGGGCGCGCGGTGGCCCAGTGCGGGCATCGCGTTGAAGAGGTGGGTGGCGACGGTGGCGCCGGCCTCGATGGCCTGGCGGGTGGCGTCGTAGGTGGAGTCGGTGTGGCCGATGGCCGCGATCACCCCGGCGTCGGCGAGCAGCCGTACGGACGCCATGCCGCCGGGCAGCTCGGGCGCGAGGGTCATCATCGACGCGGTGCCGTGCGAGGCGTCGAGGAGCTTGCGGACGTCGGCCGGGTCCGGGTCGCGCAGCAGCTCCGGCTGATGGGCGCCGCAGCGGTCCGCGGAGATGAACGGGCCCTCGAAGTGGATGCCGGCCAGCTCGCCCTGCTGGACCAGCTCGGCGAGCACCGCGGCCTGCCGGGCGAGGTCGGCCAGTTCGCCGGTGACGGTGGAGGCGACCATCGAGGTGGTGCCGTGCCGGCGATGGGTCTCGGCCACCTTCAGGCACTCTTCGGGGTCGGCGGACGAGAACGAGCCGCCGCCTCCGCCGTGGACGTGCATATCGATGAAGCCGGGGACGATGAGATGGCCCGAGAGGTCCACGGTGCGTCCGGCCGCCGCCTCGTCCAGGTCGAGGTCGCGGCTGTGGACATCGCCGATCCGGCCGTCCTCGATGGCGATCCGGCCGCGCTCGACGACGCCGGACGGCCGGGCGAGACGGGCGCCGGCCAGGACGGTGCGCCCGGGGTCCGAGGACCGCTGCGCGGACTGTTGCTGTGCCATCAGGCGGTTACCTCCGTGGAGAGAAGATCCCAGGCGAGCAGTCCTGCGCCCAGGCACCCGGCGGCGTCCCCCAGGGCCGCCGGAACGATCGAGGGGAGCCGCTGGAACGTAACGCGGCGGCGGACCGCTTCCCGCAGAGGTGTGAACAGCGTGTCGCCCGCCTCGGCGAGCCCGCCGCCGATGATCAGCGTCTGCGGGTCGAGCAGGGTGAGGCCGGTGACCAGCCCGTCGGCGAGGGCGTCCACGGCGTTCTGCCACACCGCGCGGGCCCGCTCGTCGCCAAACTCCACGGCCTTGGCCGCGTCCGCCGCGCTGGCCTGCGGATCCTTGCAGACCGCCGCCCAGTCACGGCCGACCGCGGCGGCCGAGGCCAGCGTCTCCAGACAGCCGCGCTGACCGCAGCCGCACGCGCGCCCGCCGGGCCGTACGACGATGTGGCCGATCTCTCCCGCGCTGCCGTGCGCACCGGCCTCGATCCGGCCGTCGATGCCGATGGCGCCCGCGATCCCCGTGCCCAGCGGGACGAACAGGAACCGGTCGGCGTCCCGGCCGGCGCCGATCCGGCCCTCCGCCAGCCCGCCGGTGCGGACGTCGTGACCGAGGGCGACCGGTACCCCGCCGAGCCGCTCGGACAGCAGCGCCCGCATCGGTACGTCCTGCCAGCCGAGGTTCGCGGCGTAGACGGCGGTGCCGGACCGTTCGTCGACGATGCCGGGGACGGCGACGCCGGCCGCCGCGGCGGGGGCGCCGAAGCGGTCCGTGCCGACGTCGCGCAGCTCGGCGGCGAAGCCGAGGATGGCCTCGACCACCGCGTCGGGGCCCCGCTCGCGGCCGGTGGGGCGCCGTGCCTCGTACAGCAGAACGGGGGGACCGGCAGGCGTCCCCCCGGAAGGCGCCGCGTCCACCCCTACGAGGGCGGCCTTCATTCCGGTGCCGCCCACATCAAGGGCGATGACGTGTCTCACGGGAACAGTTTTGCGCGATCCGGGCTGAAAGGTCTAGTCCACTCACCGGGTGGATCGTGCGG
This sequence comes from Streptomyces sp. MCA2, assembly GCF_023544705.1. Classification (NCBI taxonomy): domain Bacteria; kingdom Bacillati; phylum Actinomycetota; class Actinomycetes; order Kitasatosporales; family Streptomycetaceae; genus Streptomyces; species Streptomyces sp. MCA2. The sequence goes on along the minus strand of NZ_JAMJFM010000012.1, from coordinate 43,671 downwards.
AGTGAGCTGCCCGAAGGGTGGTACCTCCGCGAAACGGGGGGTGGTGTAGACCTTGTAAAGGTCGCAAGGGAGACTCGCTGTTCATGCTGTTCGGAGGGGCACCCCTCGGGCGGCGGGTGATACCTGGCAAGACGGAATTTCAGAACAAAGGGCGGTAACGGCAGTGCAGCGGCGGTACTTGAGCCTGGCGGCGGCAATCGCCACCACCATGACACTGACTCTTACCGGCTGCGGCAGCAGCACCGGTAGCGGCGACGTCACCCTCAAACTGATCGCGGCGGACTACGGCGACAGCAAGTCCAACGGCTCCCAGCACTACTGGGACGAGCTCGCCCGCGCCTTCGAGAAGAAGAACCCGGGCATCAAGGTCGATGTCGACGTCTACAGCTGGACGGACGTCGACAAGAAGGTCGAGGACCTGGTCGAGGCCGGCAAGGCCCCCGACCTCGCCCAGATCGGCGCCTACGCGGACTATGCCGCCAAGGGTCAGCTCTACAGCGCCGACAAGCTGCTCAACGTGACCACGCAGGCCGACTTCACCCCCTCCCTCGCGGAGGCCGGCGAGTACAAGCGCGTCCAGTACGGCATGCCCTTCGGCGCCAGCACCCGGCGGCTCTTCTACAACAAGAAGCTGTTCGCCCAGGCCGGCATCGCCTCCCCGCCGCGGACGTGGGACGACATCGCCCACGACGCCCAGCTGCTGAAGGCCCGTGGCGTCAAGATGCCCTTCGCGCTGCCGCTCGGTCCGGAGGAGACCCAGGCCGAGACGATGCAGTGGATGCTCAGCGGTGGCGGCGGCTACACCGACAGCATCGGCAAGTACACGATCGACTCGCCGGAGAACGTCAAGACCTTCAACTGGCTGAAGGAGAACCTCGTCGGCAAGGGCCTGACCGGCACCGACCCGGCCAAGCTCAACCGGAAGGACGCCTTCCAGGGCTTCGCCGACGGCGAGGTCGGCATGCTCAACGGCCACCCCACCCTGATGAAGCAGGCCGCGGCCAAGGGCGTCGACTACGGCACCGTCGAGCTGCCCGGCACCAACGGCAAGGCCAAGGCCACCATGGGCGTCGCCGACTGGATGATGGCGTTCAAGCAGGGCGGCCACCGCGTCCAGGCCGGCAAATTCCTCGACTTCGTCTACAGCGACAAGAACGTCGAGAAGTTCTCCGGCGACTACGGCCTGCTGCCGGTCACCACCTCCGCCTCCCAGGCGATGCAGGCCGACGACAAGTACACCAAGCTGCACGGCTTCCTGGAGCAGCTCCCCAACGCCGAGTTCTACCCCGCGAACAAGACCTCCTGGCCGCTGATCTCCAAGACGGTCAAGGCGAAGATGGGCGCCGCGGTCGGCCCGCGGGGCAACCCGTCCGGGGTGCTCACCGACATCCAGAACACCGCGGCCATGGCCGACAACACCGGCGAATGACGGTGCGGATGCGGGGGCGGATGCGGGCGCGCGGGCAGCTGGGCGGGCCTGCGGCGGCCGCCGCGGCGACGGGCCGGGCCCTGTCCGACCGTGCGCTTATCGTGGAAGCGTGATGACAGGCGGTACGGAGGGTACGGGCGGCGGGCCCGAGGCCGGCGAGAGCTCCTCGGGGCTCTCCGCCCGGGACGAGGCGGTGCTCGCCGTCGAGCGCCGCTCCTGGCCGGGCCCCGGTCCCAAGGAGCGCGCCATCCGCGAGCAGCTCGGCATCTCCCCGACCCGCTACTACCAACTCCTCAACGCCCTGCTCGACGACCCCCGGGCGCTCGCCCACGACCCCGTCACGGTCAACCGCCTGCGCCGCGTCCGGGACGCCCGCCGCGCCCGCCGCTGACCCGGGTGCTCCGGCCCGGCGCCCCGGTGCGCCTCCGGCTGCCACCGGGAGGTACCCCCGGCGCCCGCCCCGCGCCGGTAGGGTCGGCGCCATGGGCAGCCCCCCGAACGCCGCGCCGCACTCCCAGCCGACACCCGGACCCGTGCCGACCCCGCGCACCCCGGCCGGCCGCGACGGCCTCGCCGCGCTGCTGGCCCACCCGGAACGCGCCGTCATCGCCCTCGACTTCGACGGCACCCTCGCCGATATCGTCCCCGACCCGGAGAAGGCCCGCGCCCATGACGGTGCCGTCGCCGCCCTCGGCCGCCTGGTGCCCCGGCTGCGTGCCGCAGCGGTGATCACCGGCCGTCCGGCCACCGTCGCGGTCCGCCTCGGCGGCTTCGCGGACGTACCGGGCCTGGACCATCTCACCGTCCTCGGCCACTACGGCGCCGAGCGCTGGGAAGCGGCCACCGGCACCGTCCACGCGCCCGCCCCGCACCCCGGCGTCGCCGCCATACAGGCCGAACTCCCCGGCGTCCTGGACGCGTCCGGCGTCTGGCACGGCACCTGGGTCGAGACCGCCATCGAGCGCAAGGGCGGCCGCGCCATCGCCGTCCACACCCGCCGCGCCGCCGACCCCCAGGGCGCCTTCGACCGGCTGCGCGGCCCGCTCACCGCACTCGCCGAACGCCACGGCCTGATCGTCGAACCGGGCCGCCTCGTCCTCGAACTCCGCCCGCCGGGCATGGACAAGGGCGTCGCCCTGGCCGACTGGGTCCGCGAGACCGGCGCCACCACCGTCCTCTACGCCGGTGACGACCTCGGCGACCTGGCAGCCTTCGCCGCCGTCGAAAAGCTCCGCTCCGACGGCCTCGACGGCATCCTGGTGTGCAGCGGCAGCAACGAGGTCGCCGAACTCGCCGACCGCGCCGATCTGGTGGTCGACGGCCCGACCGGAGTCGTCGGCCTCCTCGCCGCCCTGGCCGACCGGCTGGACTAGGAGCGGAGCCGGGGCGGGCCCCTGAGGTGCCCGGCCCACCGGCCCACCACTGCGGTCTGCCCGGCCCTGGGGGACCGGCCTGGGCGACCGGCCCTAGGTGGCCCTGAGCACCGGCCCCGGGCGGCCGGCCCTGTGACGTACGTCCTGTCGCCGCTCGGAGGGGCCGCCTTACGCTGGCCGGCCACGCGCGCCCCGAGCGCGCCGAGTGCTCGCGACCGGGTCACACCCAGGTGACAGAACGACGGCGGGCACGTGTGAAGGACGGTTTCCCCATGCCCACCGATCTCTCGCCCGTCATCGCTGCCTCCACCCGCTGGCTGCTGGCGGCCTTCCCGCCGGCGGCCGGCCCGCTGGACCATGCCCTGGCCGAAGCCCAGGCGAGTCACGCGGTCACCATCGCCGCGGCGCTGCGCTACCCCACCGCGCTCGACGCCGAACTGCTGCACCTGCTCGGCCCCGGCGGCTCCGCCCGGCTGGACTCGGTCACCGGTGCCGATGCCCACCCGCTGGAGGGCGCCGCCCACGCCTGGCGCACCTCGGTGGACGAAACCGTCGTCAGCTGGGCGGCCTGCCTGCTGGCCGACGCCGAGCTCGCCGTCGTGGCCGCGGCCTGCCTGGCCGCCACCCACCACGGTGCGCACGCCGTGGGCGACGCCCGTCGGCTGACGATTCCCAGCCCTCGCGATCAGCGCGCCGCGCCGCTGCTGCGCCACCCGGACCTGCTCGGCCCCATCGCCACCCTCCACCGCGAGGTTCTGCACGCCCTCCTCGGCACCGCCCCGGTCGACAGCTGATCCGCGCGCAGGTCACCACGGGCCCCGCCCGCGGGAACGGTCGCCGCCGAAGATGCTTCAGCGGGCGTCCGCCCTCGGAGTGACCTCCCGCAGCGCCCGCAACTGCTTGAGGAACCACTGCGCGGGCGGCAGCGCCGTGGCGGCCGCGGCCAGCCGTGCCGTGCGCTCGCTCCGCTCCCCGTCGTCCATCGACAGCGCCTCGTGGAGTGCCCGTGCGGTGCCGCTGACGTCGTACGGATTGACGGTGAGGGCGTCCTGCCCCAGCTCCTCGTGGGCGCCGGCCTCCCGGGAGAGCACCAGTACACAGCCTTGGTCGGAGACCACCGGGATCTCCTTCGCGACCAGGTTCATCCCGTCCCGGATCGGGTTGACCAGCGCCACGTCCGCCAGGCGGTACGCGGCCAGCGAGCGCGCGAAGTCGTCCTTGACGTGCAGCACGACGGGCTGCCAATCCGCCGTCCCGTACTCGGAGTTGACCGCCTCGGCGACCCGCCCGACCTCCGCCGTGTACTCCCGGTAGACGGCCAGGTCCTGGCGTGAGGGATAGGCGAACGCGATATGCACCACGCGCTCGCGCCACGACGGATGGTCCGCCAGGAGCTGCCGGTAGGCGAGCAGCCCCCGCACGATGTTCTTCGACAGCTCGGTCCGGTCCACCCGGACGACGGTCTTGCGCGCCGTCCCGTCGGGCCCCGTGCCGATCTGCTCCCGCAGGGCGGACAGCCGCTCGGCGACATCCTCCTGCTGCGACCGCTCGCGCAGGAACCCGGCGTCCGCCCCGAGCCCGTACACGCCGATTCGGGTGTCGCCCGTGCCGCCGACGACCGCGGCGCAGCACGCGGCGAACGCGTCCGCCCAGCGACGGGTGAGGAACCCCAGCTGGTCGGCGCCCAGCATGCCCTCCAGCAGCTGCCGTGCGAGGTCGTCCGGCAGCATCCGGAAGTACTCCGGCGGCGCCCAGGGCGTGTGCGAGAAGTGCGCGATCCGTACGTCGGGCCGCAGGGTGCGCAGCATCCCCGGCACCAGGGCCAGGTGGTAGTCCTGCACCAGTACCGCCGCGCCCTCGGCGGCCTCGTCGGCGAGCGCCTGGGCGAACGCGCGGTTGTAGCTCTCGTACGACGCCCACTGCGCCCGGAACTCCGCGTCGAAGACCGGTTCCAGCGGTGTCTGGTACAGCATGTGGTGGACGAACCACAGAGCGGAGTTCGCGATGCCGTTGTAGGCGGCGGTGTACACCTCGGCCGGAATGTCCAGCATCCGGACACGCTGTCCACCGGTGTCGCCCGGATCGAGCGCACCACCCGTCCGCCGTACGGCCTCCCGGTCACCGTCGCCGAGCGCGGCACACACCCACACCGCATCCGTATCGGACCCGATGGCCGACAGCCCGGACACCAGTCCGCCCCCGCCCCGCTTGGCGGTCAGCGCCCCGCCCTCCGCCAGGGCGTACGAGACGGGTCCGCGATTGGACGCCACAAGAACCTCGGCACCCGCAGGGGCCGCACTGCGCTCGGAAGCCATGTCGCGACAGTAACCCGCTGCACATCGGCGCAAACGTACGGAACTCGCCTACGTCGTGTCCCGCCGCCCGCCGCCCGCCGGGGCGGGGGAGCCGGCGGCGCAAAGACCGCACGGCACCCCGCCCCGGAAGGGGATCAGTCGAGCTTGGTGCCCATGTTGTGGGCGAAGTTCTGCCACTTCTCGACGGCGAACCGCTTGTTGAGCGAGTCCGGCACGCTCGGGTGGGTGACGTAGCCCTCGACGTGGAGCTTCAGGTAACCCTTGGAGTCCGTGTAGAAGTTGAAGTAGACCTTCGAACCCTTGCCGTCGAAGTGGCCCTTCTCCGCGGTGAAGTACCAGGCGTTCTTCATGGTGCCGATGCCGTGGTAGCGCACCGGAGCGTCCTTGCAGGCGAAGAAGGTGGCGCAGGCTTCGAGGTTGAGCCGCTGGTTCTCCTTCGGGAACTTCTTCGGCGCGCCCTTGACGGGGAACGAGCAGTTGAAGCAGTCATGCAGGGACTTCATCGCCTTGGCCGGGCTCACCTTGAGCCCCGGGTAGTGCCCGTTGTTGGGCTTGACGGTGAAGCGCTCGTCGTACAGCTTGCGCAGGCCCGCCGCCGCGGCACCGTTCTTGGCGGCTGCGGGCTGGGCGACGGCAGCCTTGGTCACGGGCTGCTGCGCCGAGTGGGCCGACTGCGCCTGGGCGGGAGTGGCCGTGGCCAGCACGCCCACCGCCGCCATGGCGCCGAGGATCCGCCCCGTAGAGATACGCAAAATATTCCCCCTGTGGTCAGTCAAGAGAAGATCAACAACTCCGTCACCCTAGCCGCCGCGGCTACCGGGCGGTAACTGACTTTCCGCTGACGGAAGTACGGGGGACGCCGCCCGCGGTGACGCGGCCCGCTCCGGGGCGCACGCGTGTCGCGCCGCCGGGCCTCGTCGTACGCGTGCCGCCGCGCACGGAGGCCTCCGCCCCTCCCGCCCCGTGATTCATTGCGCAGGTCAGGCAGCCCGTCGCGCCGCGTACTCCGGGATTTCGGCCATCGGGGGGCGCTCCTCGGTGTCCACCTCCGTCGTCCGCGGGACGAAGCCCTGTTCGCCGCGGTCGAACTGGGTGAGCCGGGGGCGGATCAAGTGGCCGCGGGTCAGGCGCAGTTGGGCGGTCCGGTAGATCGCGGCGGCCATCCGGCCGAGGGCCTGGCCGTCCTGGTGGCGGTGTTTGCGGACGCCGACGTCCACCTGGGCGAGGGCGTCGAGGCCGACGGTGTGCAGCGCGTCGACGAGCAGGCCGAGCTCGACGCCGTAGCCGACCGGGAACGGCAGCCGTTCCAGGAGGGAGCGGCGGGCCGCGTACTCGCCGCCCAGGGGCTGGACGAAGCCGGCCAGCTGCGGCCAGTGGAGATTGAGGAGGGGGCGCGCCACCAGCTCCGTCACCCGGCCGCCCTGACCGGCCCCGGCCCCCTCGGTGCCGGTCTCCAGGGGGCGGTCGTACATCGCCTTCACGAACTGGAGGTCCGGATCCGTCAGCAGCGGGCCGATGATCCCGGAGACGAAGACGGAGGAGAAGGCGCGCAGGTCGGCGTCGATGAAGCAGACGATGTCGCCGGTGGTGGCCAGGAGGGAGCGCCACAGCACCTCACCCTTGCCGGGGACGGCCGGCAGCCGCGGCAGGACGCTGTCGCGGTGGACGACCCGGGCCCCGGCCGCCGCGGCGACCTCGGCGGTGCGGTCGGTGGAGCCGGAGTCCAGCACCACCAGCTCATCGACGAGCGGGACCGTCTCGGTCATCAGCTCGGCGCGGATCACCGACACGATCGCCCCGACGGTGGCTTCCTCGTCGAGCGCGGGCAGCACCACGCTGACCGTGCGGCCCGTCTGGCGCTTGGCCTCCAGCAGCTGCGCCAGCGGACGGTCCGCGGCGGACCAGGAGCGGCTGCTCAGCCAGCCCTCGACCTCTTCCAGCACGTCTACGACTCCTCGGTCGCCGCCGGTGGGCGGCCTCTGTGATCCATCTCGCGGTTCGGACGACTATCTCAACCGTCAGTGCCTTCGGTTACAGTCTTGAACAACGCGGATGACCGTCGCATGTCGGGGTCCGTGCCACAAACGCCTGGGTTTCGGCCCAGCGCCATACCGCTCATCCAGAGGGGCAGAGGGATACGGCCCGTTGAAGCCCCGGCAACCCTCCAGCCGGTCTTGCCGCCAGGACGCTGACGTCCCGCGCGCGTGAGGCTCCCGGCTAGGGAAGGTGCCAAATCCGTCTCGTGGCGAGATTCGCCGCGAGGAAGATGAGGAGAAAGGGCCTCGCCTCCATGGCTGTGCAAGTCACCGAAAACACCCCCACCGTCGCTCTGGGCCCCGCCGCCGCGCTGTCCTGCCGCGAGTGCGGCACGCGCTTCCCGCTCGGCCCGATCTTCGCGTGCCAGGAATGTTTCGGGCCGCTCGAAGTCGCCTACGACCTGCCGAGCGGCGACCCCGAGAGCCTGCGGAAGCAGATCGAGGCCGGTCCGGACAACATCTGGCGCTACGCCCCGCTGCTGCCGGTCCCCGCGGACGTGGCCGACAAGCCCAACCTCAACCCGGGCTTCACCAAGCTCGTCAAGGCCGACCGGCTCGCCGCCGAGCTGGGCGTCACCGGCGGTCTGTATGTGAAGGACGACTCCGGCAACCCGACGCACTCCTTCAAGGACCGCGTCGTGGCGATCGCCGTCGAGGCCGCCCGCGCCTTCGGCTTCACCACGCTCTCCTGCTCCTCCACCGGCAACCTCGCCGGTGCCGTCGGCGCCGCCGCCCGCCGCGCCGGTTTCAAGTCGTGCGTCTTCATCCCGCACGACCTGGAGGCCGGCAAGGTCGTCATGGCCGCGGTCTACGGCGGCGACCTGGTGGGCATCGAGGGCAACTACGACGACGTCAACCGCTTCTGCTCGGAGCTCATCGGCGACCCGCTGGGCGAGGGCTGGGGCTTCGTCAACGTCAATCTGCGTCCGTACTACGGCGAGGGTTCCAAGACCCTCGCGTACGAGATCTGTGAGCAGCTGGGCTGGCAGCTCCCGGACCAGATCGTCATCCCGATCGCGTCCGGCTCGCAGCTCACGAAGATCGACAAGGGGCTCAAGGAGCTGATCGCCCTCGGCCTGGTCGAGGACAAGCCGTACAAGATCTTCGGCGCCCAGGCGGAGGGCTGCTCGCCGGTGTCCACGGCCTTCAAGGCCGGGCAGGACGTCGTACGCCCGCAGAAGCCGAACACCATCGCCAAGTCGCTGGCGATCGGCAACCCGGCCGACGGTCCGTACGTGCTCGACATCGCCCGCCGTACGGGCGGCGCCGTGGAGGACGTCAACGACGAGCAGGTCGTGGACGCGATCAAGCTGCTGGCCAGGACGGAAGGGATCTTCGCGGAGACCGCGGGCGGCGTGACCGTCGGTGTGACCAAGAAGCTCATCGAGGCCGGAGTCCTCGACCCCGCCCTGTCCACCGTCGTCCTGAACACCGGTGACGGTCTCAAGACGCTGGACGCGGTCGCCCCGACGACCGGGCCCACGGCGACGATCCGTCCGGATCTGGACGCGTTCCGCGCCGCCGGCCTGGCAGGCTGAGGCCGTCGGCCGGTCCGCGGACACGGCCGAGCCACCGCCCCGCACTCGTACTCCGTATTTCCTGGAAGGCTGAACCATGAGCGTCAAGGTCCGCATCCCCACCATCCTCCGCACGTACACCGCCGGCCAGGCCGAGGTCCCCGCCGAGGGCGCGACCCTCTCCGAGGTGATCGCCGACCTGGAGCAGAACCACCAGGGCATCGCGGCCCGTGTGCTGGACGACGCCGGCAAGCTGCGCCGCTTCGTGAACGTGTACGTCAACGACGACGATGTGCGCTTCGAGCAGGGCCTGGAGACGCCGACCCCGGACGGCGCGGGCATCTCGATCATTCCGGCAGTGGCCGGCGGCTGCTGATTTTTCGCCATCTCTTCGCCTGCTTGACCGGAATTGCCCCGTCCGCCAGAAAGCGGACGGGGCAATTCCATGTTGTGAAAGGGGATACCATTGGGGTGATCCCCTTCCGGATATCACCCGGCGCGTGCCGAACGCATATGTGTTCGTGATCAGTTGTGCCCAAAGTGTGTGCGGTTTTTGTCGCCTAGGTGCGCTATGCCCGGCCCGACTTGCCCTGGAGAACCGGGATTTCACCGCATATTGCCGATTCTCCGGCCCCAGATTTCTCGTCCGATTGACCTGTTGCTCTGGGCATCTGTGCAGATACATTCAGCGGCGGTCGACGCGTTCCGGCGCACACCCCACGGGCTTTTCGCGGGGTGAGGTCTGACCCGGGTCCGCGGAGTGCGGTCCTGCGCAAGGGCCAGTAATAGGGGAGTTAGGCATGGCTCAGGGCACCGTCAAGTGGTTCAACGCGGAGAAGGGGTACGGCTTCATCGCGGTCGACGGTGGTGCGGATGTTTTCGTCCACTACAGCGCGATCCAGATGGACGGCTACCGCACCCTCGAGGAAGGTCAGCGGGTCGAATTCGAGATCTCGCAGGGCCAGAAGGGGCCGCAGGCGGACATGGTCCGGGTGGCCGGCTGAGGCGCCGACCGACTGCTGCGTAGGGAAGGCCCGTACCCCGTCGGGGGTGCGGGCCTTCTGCTGTCCGCCGTCGGCGGACAGTGGGGCCGGCGGAGGCGGGCGGGTCGCCGCGGGGCATCCGTGTCCATGCAGGTCCACCCGTGCGCGCCCGTCAATCGGCCACCACTTCCGTCGGAGGCTTCTTCGAAGCTGCCTTGCACTCAAGGGGTGCGAGTGCTAATCATTGCGTTAGCACTCTCCCAGTGAGAGTGACAAAGAAGGACCGGGTCGGTGAGGCCCGTAGGCCGCGTGGTGCAAGGAACCGCACAGGTCTACAGGTCGTCCGTCGCGGGCGCCAGCGCGGTCCGGAGCAATCCACCCCAGTCCGGGAGGACCACTTCACATGGCCAAGATCATCGCGTTCGACGAGGAGGCACGGCGCGGTCTCGAGCGCGGGATGAACCAGCTCGCCGACGCCGTCAAGGTCACCCTCGGCCCCAAGGGCCGCAACGTCGTCCTCGAGAAGAAGTGGGGCGCCCCCACGATCACCAACGATGGTGTTTCCATCGCCAAGGAGATCGAGCTCGAGGACCCGTACGAGAAGATCGGCGCCGAGCTGGTCAAGGAGGTCGCGAAGAAGACGGACGACGTCGCCGGTGACGGCACGACGACCGCGACCGTCCTGGCCCAGGCTCTGGTCCGCGAGGGCCTGCGCAACGTAGCCGCCGGCGCCAACCCGATGGCCCTCAAGCGCGGTATCGAGCGTGCCGTCGAGGCCGTCTCCGCCGCCCTGCTGGAGCAGGCCAAGGACGTGGAGACCAAGGAGCAGATCGCTTCGACCGCCTCCATCTCCGCCGCTGACACCCAGATCGGCGAGCTGATCGCCGAGGCCATGGACAAGGTCGGCAAGGAAGGCGTCATCACCGTCGAGGAGTCCCAGACCTTCGGTCTGGAGCTGGAACTCACCGAGGGTATGCGCTTCGACAAGGGCTACATCTCGGCGTACTTCGCGACCGACATGGAGCGCATGGAAGCCGCGCTCGACGACCCGTACATCCTGATCGTCAACTCCAAGATCAGCAGCGTGAAGGACCTGCTGCCGCTCCTGGAGAAGGTCATGCAGTCCGGCAAGCCGCTGCTGATCATCGCCGAGGACGTCGAGGGCGAGGCCCTGTCGACCCTGGTCGTCAACAAGATCCGTGGCACCTTCAAGTCCGTCGCCGTCAAGGCCCCGGGCTTCGGTGACCGCCGCAAGGCCATGCTCGGCGACATCGCCATCCTCACCGGTGGCACCGTCATCTCCGAGGAGGTCGGCCTCAAGCTGGAGAACGCCGGCGTCGAGCTGCTCGGCCGCGCCCGCAAGGTCGTCATCACCAAGGACGAGACCACCATCGTCGACGGTGCCGGCGACAGCGAGCAGGTCCAGGGCCGGGTCAACCAGATCCGCGCCGAGATCGAGAACAGCGACTCGGACTACGACCGCGAGAAGCTCCAGGAGCGTCTGGCGAAGCTGGCCGGCGGCGTGGCCGTCATCAAGGCCGGTGCCGCCACAGAGGTCGAGCTCAAGGAGCGCAAGCACCGCATCGAGGACGCCGTTCGCAACGCGAAGGCGGCCGTCGAGGAGGGCATCGTCGCCGGCGGTGGCGTCGCCCTGCTCCAGGCTTCCTCGGTCTTCGAGAAGCTGGACCTCGACGGTGACGAGGCGACCGGCGCCAACGCCGTGAAGCTCGCGCTGGAGGCCCCGCTCAAGCAGATCTCCGTCAACGGCGGCCTCGAGGGCGGCGTTGTGGTGGAGAAGGTGCGCAACCTGCCCATCGGCCACGGCCTCAACGCCGCGACCGGTGAGTACGTCGACATGATCGCCGAGGGCATCATCGACCCGGCGAAGGTCACGCGCTCCGCGCTCCAGAACGCCGCCTCCATCGCGGCGCTCTTCCTCACCACCGAGGCCGTCATCGCCGACAAGCCGGAGAAGGCCGCTGCCGGCGGCGCTCCGGGCGGCATGCCGGGCGGTGACATGGACTTCTGATCCCCGGATCAGAACGCTGATCCTCCCGGATCACGTCCAGACGTACGTCGGGGCGGCACCCTCCTCCCAGGGGGTGCCGCCCCGGCGGCGTTTTTTGGGGGGCGGGTCCAACGGTGGTGCCGTTGGCGGGCGGGTCCAACGGCGGTGCCGTTCGCGGGCGGGTCCAATCGCGGTGTCGTTGGCGGGCGGCCGAGGCTTGGCGTCGGCCGCGCTACCGCCGACGGCCGATGAGGCACCCCGCGACGCCCAACACCCCGGCCACGGCCAGCATCGCGGCTCCGCCGAGGGTGGCCGGTCCGGGCGGGCCGTCGCGGTCCAAGGTGCTTTCGTAGACGACCTGGGTCAGGGTGTTCCCGTGTGTCGCGGTCAGCGAGGGCAGTGGCGCGTACGGAGGCGGCGCCTCGCCCCACAGGACCAGTGCCACCCCGCCGGCGGCCAGCACGAGAACGGTGAATGCCACGGCCGCCCTGGCGCGCCAGGGGCGGTGTAACCGGATCAGCATGGCGCGACCCTACTGCTGTGGCGCCGGCCCTATGGCTGTGGCGCCGGCCCCTACGGCTATGGCGCCGACCCCTATGGCCGTGGCGCCGACCCCTATGGCTGTGGCATGGCGTCGGCAAGGGCCGTGGTCCGGCCGTGGTCCGCCCGCGGTCCGCCACGACACCGTGCCTTCACGCCTTCTTCGTGATTTATACACAACCCTCCCCGCCCCTCGCGGGTCTCCTGTGAGTCAACTGCCGTACAGGCACCGGGAGAAACGCCCGCCCGGTCCGCGGCGGTCCGGACACACCATTCGGTTGTGGATGCCCCGCGCGTCCCGCAGGCAGCAGGAGAGTCCCGCATGCCCCAGCACCTCCGTACGACCCTGGCCACCGCCGCCGCCACCGCGCTGGCGGCCGGGCTGCTGACGGCCGTCACCGGCACCGCCGCGGCCGCGGACCACGCCGCGCCGGCCGCCAACGGCCGCCAGGGCGACTTCAACGGCGACGGCTACCGCGATCTCGCGGTGGCCGCGCCCTCCGCCACCGTCGACGGCAAGAAGGGCGCCGGCGCCGTCACCGTGCTCTACGGCTCGGCGCACGGCGTGGACGCCTCCCGGCGCACCACGCTCACCCAGAACTCCCCGGGCGTCCCCGGCGCGGCCGAGGCCGGCGACCTCTTCGGCGCGAGCCTCGCCACCGGCGACTTCAACTCCGACGGCTTCGCCGACCTCGCCGTCTCCGCCCCGTACGAGGACATCTCGACCGATGCCGACGCCGGCACGATCCAGATCCTGTGGGGCGCTGCCGGCGGCCTCTCCGGAAACGGCGGCGTCGCCCTCGCCGACCCGGCCCCCACACAGCACGACCGCTTCGGCGCGGCGCTGGCCGCCGGCGACTTCGACCGTGACGGCAAGGCCGACCTCGCGGTCGGCACGTCCGCCCCGACGCTGCACGTCTTCAAGGGCGGCATCAGCAGGTCCGGAGCCCCGGGCGCGCGCACGGCCCTCGTCCTGCCCGTCGTCGGCGGGCCCACCAGCGGTGTCCTCCAGCTGACCGCGGGTGAGGTCACCGACCAGGGCTACGCCGACCTCGTCGTCAGCGCCTACGACAAGAACGCCCCCCACTACAGCACCAATTACTACCTGCCCGGCACCCCGGCCGGCCTCTCCGGCGCCGGTCTCAAGCGGCTGCCCGGCGGCTTCATCACGGCCATCGGCGACGTCAACGGCGACGGCTTCGGCGACCTCGTCACCGGCATGCTCTTCGACGACCGGGTCCCCGGCAGCACCAAGGGCGGCAAGGTCAACGTCATCCACGGCTCGGCGAACGGCCCGCGCCTGGACCGCATCGACGCCATCACCCAGGAGTCCGGCGCGGTGCCCGGCAGCTCCGAGAAGGGCGACAAGTTCGGCTATGAGGTCACCCTCGGCGACATCAACGGTGACGGCATGCAGGACCTGGCCATCGGCGTCGCCCACGAGACCCTCGACGGCGTGAGCAGGGCCGGGGCGGTCACCGTCCTGCGCGGCTCACCCTCCGGCATCGACACCTCGCAGCACATCCAGTACTTCCACGAGAACTCCCCGGGCGTCCCCGGGGCCAGTGAGAAGGACGACTACTTCGGCGGCGAGGTCGTCCTCTCCGACCTCAACGGCGACAAGAAGGCCGACCTGACGGTGGGCGCCACCTACGAGGACGGCGGCAACGGCGGGCTCATCACCCTCCGCTCGGACGGCAGCAGCCTCACCGCAACGGGTTCCCGCTACATCAGTCCGTCCGACGTCGGCATCTCGACGGCGGGCGCGCCGGAGTTCGGGAGCGTCATCGCGGGGTGAGGACCGTCTAGCGCGCGGAGGCGGCCCGAGGGCGGCGCAAGCACCAGATCGGGGTCCGCGGCTTGAGCGGCCACGGACCCCGAGCGGGTGTCAGACGCCGTGCAACGAGCCTGACTTGACGCCCTCGACGAACGCCGTCCAGGCAGGCGCCCGGAACGCGAGCGCCGGACCGTGCGGGTCCTTGGAGTCACGGACGGGCACGATGCCGGGGTGGTCGTCGGAGACTTCGAGGCAATCGCCGCCGCTGCCGTCACTGTGGGTGGACTTGCGCCAGGTGGCGACTTCGAGGCAGTTGCCGCCGTCGCCACCGCTGTAGCTGGACTTGTGCCACTGGGCGGTGCTCAGGTCGTACTCGCTACTCACGGGAATATGCCTCCACCGCTGACTCGATCAGGGCCAGAGACGCTTCCGGTGACAATGCGCTGGCCCCGAGCAGATCGTAGGTCAGTTCGTGTCGTGCGACCGTTGCCGGGTCGTCCAGCAACTGCCCCATCCCGAGACCGTCGACGTACGCGAGAGGCGGGGCGTCGGTAAACGTCATCAGCTTCAGTCCGCCATGGAGGGCGGCGTGCGCGCCCGCTGAGAACGGGAGTACCTGCACGATGATCCGGTGGCGCCGGATGAGCGCGACGATATGTTCCAGCGCTTCCGCCATGACGGCTGGCCCGCCCACTCGGCGGCGCAGGACCGCCTCGTCCAGTACAGCCCAGAACAGCGGCGTTGTTGGATCGTCGAGAAGCCTCGCACGCGCAAGCCGCGACTCCACCGACTCGTCGATGACTTCTTCTGCAACCGTCGGTCTATACGCCCGGAAAATCGGCCGCGCATACCCCCTGGTCTGCAACAACCCAGGGATCAGCAACGGCGCGTACTCCTTGATGCTGACCGCGATCGCTTCCGCCTCCGCCGCTTCCGCGAAGTGATCCGGGTACTTCGACTTCTTCGCGGCTTCGCAGTTGCGGACGAAGTAGCCGTCCGTCGCCAGGATCTCGTCTATCTTGACGGCGTATTCCATCTGCATCCGCCGTGTCCCTGCCTCCAGCTGGCCGATGAACGAGCCGCTGACGAAGAGGGGACTGCCGAGTTCCTCCTGGGTGAGGCCCGCCTCTTCACGTTTGTGTCGTAACTCGGCCCCGAGCATGGCGCGGGGTGACGAAGACGGGTCGAGGGGCTTGGGTCCGGGCATCGCAGCAACTCCCTGTTACACACGATCGGTTGTTGGGTCTGCGTCTCTATGCAGGCTAGACCTGTAGCCGCCACGCTGTGTGCACAACCGGAACACTCAGCGTGGAAGGTGATGGAGAGAAATGTTGACGGCGCGTGATCGGGTACGGCAGGCCGAGGTTGTCATGGTGGAACTACAGACCGCACTCCGAGCGGTGGGGGTCATCCTGCCCTCCCTCTGCGTCGACCCGGTGTCGTGCGCGAGCAGCGTCATGGCGCCACTGGTCGAGCTGGGGCGCTGCAATCTGGACACCGCCCAGCGCCTCGCCGACGTACTGGCGGAGTACGCCAAGACCGCCGCTCCCGGGCACGGCGCGGAGGATCGGCAGCCGTGATCCCGGCGCTCGGCAGCTACGCGGTGGACGGGCGGGACGGGCGCGTCGGGCGGGTCGTGGGCCACGAGGGGCCGTGTGTGCAGCTCCGGCCGCCCGGCGGCGGCCGGTCGTGGAACTGCCCGCCGTACTTATTACGCGCCGCCCCGCCGTCCGCCGTACTGGCGGCCCGGGTCAGAGAACTGAACTGGCAGAGCCGGATGCCGTGACCGGGGATCACCGGGTGGGACGGGTGTGGGGCCGGTACAGCTCTTGCGTCCGGTTGACGAACCCGCGTACGTCAGCCCGGGATGTGGACGCCCTCGGGGTGGGTCGGCGTTCCGGAGGGGGCCGGGGCCGGGGGTGTGCCGGCCGCTGGGGTGGTGGTGCCGGGGTTGCGAGGCGTGTCGGAGTCGTGGGTGTCGTGGTTCAGGTCCGTCCGCATCTGCCTGCTGAAGCCGAAGAAATAGGTGGCGAGGAAGCCGGTGAGGTAGCCGACGGCCAGGCCCAGGGCGTAGACGACGAGGGTGGTGGTGAAGCTCTGGTTGCCCTTGACCAGGGGGAAGAGGGCCCAGCCCGAGGGGCCGATGGCGGTGGAGCCGACGGTGTCGCCGAGTTGGTTGAACAGGCCGACGAATCCGCCGCCGAACGCGCCGCCGAGGCAGGCGGTGATGAAGGGGCGGCCCAGAGGGAGCGAGACGCCGTAGATCAGGGGTTCGCCGACGCCCAGGAAGCCTGCGGGGAGGGCGGACTTGATGGTCGTACGGATCGAGCGGTTGCGGGGGAGGCGGAGGTAGACGGCGAGGGCGGCGCCGACCTGGCCGGCTCCCGCCATGGCGAGGATCGGGAGCAGGACCGTATAGCCCTGCTGCTCGATGAGGGTGGTGTGGATGGGGATGAGGGCCTGGTGGAGGCCGAGCATCACGAGGGGGAGGAAGAGGCCGCCCAGGACGAAGCCGGCGAACGCGCCGCCGTGGGCCAGCAGCCAGCCGGCGAACGAGCCGATGGCGGTGGAGACCTCGCCCGCGACGAACATCAGGCCGAAGATCGTGACCAGGCCCGTGACCAGGACGGTCAGGGTGGGGGTGAGGAGCACGTCCAGTGCCTCGGGAACCCTGACCCTTCCCCACGCTCTCGAATTCCCTCGGCCGGGGAAGACCCCGTTGCGGCACCACTTCTCCACCCGGACGGCGAGCAGCGCCGCGGCCAGTGCGCCGAGGACACCGCCCTGGCCCGGTGCGAGCTTCTGGCCGAAGGCGGTGACGTGGGAGATGCCAGGGAAGACGATGATCGCGGCGACCGCACCGCCGAGGATCGGGGTGCCGCCGAACTCCTTGGCGGTGTTGTAGCCGACGAAGACGGCGATGAGGGACATGAAGCCGGAGGCGATGGCGGCCAGTGCCGGGACGACGGACGGCAGCCAGCCGAGGTTGGTCAGCAGGCCGTTGATCCCGGCGACGATGCCGCAGCCGATCAGGGCCGGGATCAGCGGGACGAAGATATTGGCGATCCGGCGGAGGAACAGCTTCACCGGGGTGGCGTTCCGGGACTTCTGCCGGGCCTTGAGGGCGGCGCCCTGGGCGGCCAGCTCCTCGGCGGTGGCGGGCGGGGCGGCGCCGGGAGGGGCGGTGGCGAGCGAGGCGGCGGTCTCTGGCGTGGGTTCCGGGGCGGAGGGTGGTGTGGCGGCCCGGGGGTCGGCGGCCGGTGCCACGGCCTTCGGTTCCGGGGGTGGTTCCGTGCTGCGGGCCTGTTCGGCCAGGCGCTCGAACTCGGGGGTGACCCGGGCGACCGTCCCGGGGCCCAGCACGATCTGGTACGTGTCGTCCTCGACCACGCCCAGGACGGCCGGCAGTGCCTTGAGGGCTTCGTCCTGGACCAGGGAGCGGTCCTGGATGCCGAGGCGGAGCCGGGTCATGCAGTGGGCGATGGAGGTGAGGTTCCTGGCGCCGCCGACGAGAGGGAGGATCGCGGCGGCGGTGGCGCGGTTCTTGTCTTCGGGCATATGGGGTGCCTTGCTGTGGAGACCAACCAGGGGACCAGGGGAGGAGTGGGCGGTGCGGGGCGGGCTGCGGCCCGGCGCGGGGCGGTGTGTGTGAGGTGGTGGGGTGCTGGCGGGGGCTTCGAGGGGCGGCAGGACGTAGCGGGTCAGCGGCTCAGCGGGTGTCGGCGGGGCAAACGTCAGAGGGCCTTGGCGGCCTGGAGGGCTTCGCGGAGGTGGCCGTCGGCGGCTTCCAGGAGGCGGGCGGCGGTGGGGCCGTCGACTCCGCCGAGGAGGGTGAGGATGGCGTTCTTCACCTCGCCGTTCGTGATGCGGAGCGCCGTCTCGATCTCCAGGTCGGTGGCGCCGGTGGCGAGCGCGACGATGCGGCGCGAGCGGGCCCGCAGCTTTTCGTTGGAGGCGCGGACGTCGACCATCAGATTCCCGTAGGTCTTGCCCAGGCGGATCATGGTGATGGTCGAGAGCATGTTGAGGACCAGCTTCTGGGCGGTGCCCGCCTTGAGCCGGGTGGAGCCGGTCAGGAGTTCGGGGCCGACCACGATCTCGATGCCGTGCTCGGCGGCCTCGGCCAGTGCGGAGTCGGCGTTGCAGGACAGGCCGATGGTCAGGGCGCCCTGGTCACGGGCGTATTCGACGGCGCCGATCGCGTACGGCGTGCGGCCGGAGGCGGAGATGCCGACGACGGTGTCCACGTCGGTCAGGCCGATGCCGGTCAGGTCCTCGACGGCGAACTTCTTGCTGTCCTCGGCGCCCTCGACGGCGGTGACCATCGCGGACGGGCCGCCCGCGATCAGCCCGAGCACCTCGGACGGATCGGTGTTGAAGGTCGGCGGGCATTCGCTGGCGTCCAGCACCCCGAGACGGCCGGCCGTACCGGCGCCCGCGTAGATCAGCCGGCCGCCGCGGGCCATGCGCGCGGCGGTGGCGTCGATGGCGGCGGCGATCTCCGGGAGCCGCAGGGCGACGGCGGCGGGGACGGTGGCGTCCTCGCTGTTCATCGTGCGGGCGATGTCCAGGGTCGGGCGGCGGTCGATGTCGGCGAGCTCGGGCCGGAAGGCCTCGGTGGTGAGGGTGTCCAACTGGGCGCGCAGATGGGCGTAGTCGGCGGTGGAGGTCATGGCGTGACGGCTCTTTTCGGGTCGGGCTCGTGGGGGCCGTTGCTGTTCGGCTGCCTCGCCGCGGGGCGCCGCCGTGCCCGCCCGCGCCGTCCGGCGGCACGGGCCCGCAGCGGCGGGTCAGCGAGGTCAGCGCTGGTTGTTGCGTGGTGAGTGGCGGTGGGCGAGGGCCTCGTAGGAGGCGGAGAGCGCGGGTGCCGCGGTCTCGTACGTCCGCTGCGCGACGCCTATGAACAGGCAGTCCACGACCAGCAGCTGGCTCGTCCTGGACGACATCGCGGCGGGGCGCAGCTCGCTCTCGCGGGCCGTGGACGTGGTCAGGATGTAGTCGGCGTACGAGGCGATCTCGCCGTCCGGGCGGCCGGTGATGGCGATCGTCGTGGCGCCGTGGTCGAAGGCCACCCGCAGCGGCTCTATGACATCGGTGGTCCGGCCGGAGTGCGTGATCGCGAGGGCGACGTCACCGGTCCGCATCTGCACCGCGTTCGTCACGGCCAGATGGGGGTCCGCGTGCGCATGCGCGATCAGGCCGATGCGCAGCAGCTTCTGGACGAGGTCCTGGCCGACGAGGTTGGAGGCCCCGATGCCGTACACATCGATGCGGCGGGCACCGGCGAGCGCGGCGACGGCGGCTTCGAGCTGGGTGACGTCCAGCGCCGCGGCCGTGTCGGCCAGGCACTGCTGCTCCTCCTGCGCCAGCTTCGCGACGACATCGACGAGGGAGTCGTCGACCGCTATGTCGGCGGTCACCGCGGGGGCGCCGCCGGCCGCCTGCTGCGCGGCGAGCGCGGCGAGGGCGAGGCGCAGATCGCGATAGCCCGGGTAGCCGAGCAGCCGGGAGGTCCGCACGACGGTGGCTTCGCTGGTGCCTGTGCGCTCCGCGAGGCCGGTGACGGTGAGGGCGGCGCAGCCGGCCGGGTCGCTCGCGACGGTTTCGGCGACCCGCTGCATGGAGCGGGTCATCGTCGGCGCGAGGGTGCGGACCTTGGCGGCCAGTGCGGCGGGGGCGGGTGGGGCCGGGGCCGGTCGGGTCTCGACGGCCGCGTCCCTCAGGTCCTTGAAAGTTTCCTTCACGCTACTGCTCACGCTTGAAAAGTAATTTCATCGACGCCCGGCGTCAATACCCTCTGTGAGTGCTGTGGACAAAGCGCATGATCCCCGCCGCGGGCTGTGGACAGCGCCGATCGCCGGTGGAGGGTCGGGGGACAATGGGGGGCATGGAGCTGGAACAGGCATTGCACGCCGCGCGGGCGCTGGTGCTCGCCGACCTGATGGCGGACAAGGTGGCCGACGCCGACATCGTCTCGCTCGTGGAGGATGCGGTCGTCCACCGCCGGTGGTGGGTGGAGCAATGGCCTGAAGGCGCGGCATTCGTCGCAGGACTGATAGCGCAGGACGTCCAGGACGCCCTGCTGGACCGGTACGGCCGCTGGCCGCTGTGTCCCGTGTGCACGGAGTCGGGCGATCCCCATGCGCTCGACGTCGAACCGGAGTTGGGGCCCGATCCGCATTGGGTCTGCCCCAAGACGGCGGTCGCGGTGGCCCCGGTCGGGCAGCTGCGTGACCCCATGGAGGGCTGAGGTGGTTGATGGTGCGGCGGGCTGACGTGGCAAACGGGCCGGCGGGCTGACGTGGCGATCTACATCGATCCGCCCACGTGGCCCGGGCACGGCCGGATGTGGTCGCATCTGGTCAGCGACCATTCCTTCGACGAACTGCACGCCTTCGCGGCCGGGATCGGCGCGCCCCGGCGGGCGTTCGAACGCGACCACTACGACCTGCCGGCCGAGCGGTACGGCGACGCGGTGCGTGCCGGGGCCGTGGAGGTCGGCAGCAAGGAACTGCTGCGCCGGCTGACGGCCGCGGGCCTGCGCCGGCCCAAGAACCGGCCGGCGCCGCGGGTGTGATGCCGTCGGCGTCGGCCCGGGAGCCGTCGCCCCGCGGCACCCCCCCGTACGGCCCGCTGCGGCGCGTCGTAGCGGCGGCAGGATGGCGGGCCCCCGCACGATGGGCCTGACCGCGCGCCGTACCGAAAGGGGACAGCCATGTCAGCCGGCGAACCGGGCCGGGGCCCGGCCACCACGCTCGACCCGGACTACAGCAGTGAGGACGCCACGGCGACCGCATGGCCCGCGGCCATCGGCGGTATGACCGAGGCGGAGATCTTCTGGCTCTCCACCGTCCGGCCCGACGGCCGTCCGCATGT
This sequence comes from Streptomyces sp. MCA2, assembly GCF_023544705.1. Taxonomy (NCBI): domain Bacteria; kingdom Bacillati; phylum Actinomycetota; class Actinomycetes; order Kitasatosporales; family Streptomycetaceae; genus Streptomyces; species Streptomyces sp. MCA2. The sequence continues at coordinate 22,817 of NZ_JAMJFM010000012.1, read as the reverse complement.
CACCCCGCTGCTCGCCGTCTGGTCGGACGGCGCCCTCCACTTCTGCACCGGTCCCGGCGAACGCAAGGCCAAGAACCTCGAAGCCAACACCCACTGCGTGCTGACGACCTCGACGGCCGGTGGCAACGACCTGCACGCGGGGCTCGATGTGGTCGTCGAGGGCGACGCGGTGCAGGTCAGCGACGAGCCGACGTTGCGCCGGCTGGCCGGTCTCTATGAAGAGAAGTACGGCAGCGACTGGCACTTCGAGGTCCGCGACGGCGCGTTCCACGGGGAGGGCAACCGGGCCGTGGTCTTCCGGGTCGAGCCGGTCACGGCCTTCGGTTTCGGGCGGGGGGAGACGTACAGCCAGACGCGGTGGCGGTTCGACGGCGGGGAGTGACGGGGAGGGGCGGCGCCGTGGCACCTTCCGAGGCGCGCCCCCGCCCGGGGCTCAGTGCTGCTGCCCCGTTGCCCCTGTTGCCTCCGCTGCCTTATGCAAAGCCGGTGCGGGGGTGGCGGCGGCCGAGGAGGCGATCAGCCGGGAGCGGCTCGTCGTGCGGTGCAGCCGGAAGGCGAGAGCGGTGGTGCCGACGGCCCCCGCGGCCAGCACGGCGCCGGTCCAGGCCACGGACGGGTAGCCCCAGCCCGCCCCGATGGTCAGGCCGCCGAGCCAGGGGCCGAGGGTGTTGCCGATGTTGAAGGCGGCGGTGGTGGTGGCGCCGGCCAGCGTCGGCGCGGCGTTCGCCACGTTGAACATCCGGGCGTTGAGCGCCGGGGCCGTGGTGAACGCGGTCACCCCGAGCATCAGGGAGAGCGCGACCGCGGCTAGGGGGCTGTGCGCGGTCAGCGCCAGGACGGTCAGCACGAGCGTGGACGCGATGATGCCGCCGAAGAGCGTCCCGAAGAGGTGCGCGTCGGCGATCCGGCCGCCGATGAACGTACCGATCAGCGCGCCGACGCCGAAGAGCGCCAGCACCGTCGGCACCCAGCTCTCGGCCAGGCCGGCGGTGTCGGTCAGCAGCGGCGAGAGGTACGAGAAGAGCGCGAAGACCGCGGCGCCGTTCAGGGCCGTGGCGGTCAGCGCCAGCCAGACCTGCTTGTCCTTGTAGATGGTCAGCTCGCGGCGCAGCTGCGGGCGGTCGTCGCCGGTGGGCACGGCCGTACGCGGCACCAGCGCGACCACGCCGAGCAGACCGATCGCGGCCAGTCCCGCGACGGCCCAGAAGGCGGCGCGCCAGCCGGCGTGCTGGCCGAGCAGTGCGCCCGCCGGGACGCCCGCGATGTTCGCGATGCTCAGACCGCCGACCATCACTGCCATCGCGCGGGCCCGTGCGGTCACCGGCACCAGCGAGACGGCGACCGCAGCGCCGACCGCCCAGAATCCGGCGCAGGCCAGCGCGCTCACCACGCGGGAGACGAACAGCACACCGTAGGAGGGTGCCAGGGCGCCCGCCACCTGGCCCAGGCCGAAGGCGGCGAGCAGCGCGATCAGGGTCGTCCGGCGCGGGAGCCGGAGCGTCGCGGCGGCGAGCACCGGGGCGCCGACCACCATGCCGATGGCGAATGCGGAGACCAGCAGCCCGGCCTGCGGAATCGAGACCTGAAGATCGCGGGCGAGCGGCTGGAGGATGCCGGAGAGCATGAACTCGGACGTGCCGAGAGCGAAGACGGACAGGCCGAGGACGTACACGGCTATGGGCAGGCGGGCGCGGTCGGACGGTGCTGGCATATCAGCTACTAACAGCGGTAGGAGGGCTCACATTCCCGGTGGGCGCGGTCCCGGGCGCGGTTCCGGGGGCAGCCCGGGGGCGGCCCGGGGGGCACGCCCTACGCACCCCGCAGCAGATCCAGCTCGGTGGCGAGATTGCGGCGGGCGAGGTGTTCCCAGCGGTCGTAGCCGCGGGGGGTGCGGAACAGGCGGGGCAGCGAGAGGAGTTGGGAGAGCACGGCGGAGCGGCCGGCGAGGAAGTCGGGGTCGGGGACGAAGGCGTACTCGTCGCGGACCGCGGCGGCGTAGGCGGCGTAGTCGTCGGGGGAACCGGCGAGCACGGCGAGATCGGCGTCACACAGGACCTCGCCGTCGGGGTCGTCGGGCGCCGGGTCGTGGGTGACGGTGAGCCGTACCAGACGGGCGACCTCGGACGTGCGGGCGGCGCCGATGCCCAGCTCGGGCAGGGCGCGTTCGGCGAGGGCCGCGCTGCGTTCCTCGTTCTCGGAGCGGTCCGGGCGGTAGACAGCGTCGTGGAACCACGCCGCCAACTGGACGGCGGACAAGTCGTCGGCGTGCTCGGCCAGTTCGTCGATGCGGTAGAGGACCGCGGCCAGGTGATCGACGGTGTGATAGCGGCGTTGTGGTTCGCGCCAACGGGACAGGAGGTTGTCCGCGTACGGCGCGGGGTCGGTTGTCGTGGGGTTCTTCTTGCCGCGGGCCTCGGCGACGGTCACGGCCCAGCGCTGCCGCAGCTCCGGCGCCGGGTCGGTGCTGTCTGCCGTACGGGACACGGAAGTCATGCCAGCCATTGTGCCCCGGGCCCCGGGAAACCGGGCCGGCCGTCCTTCACCGGTCGGCCGCCGGTCATCCGGGTAGGTGTACGGGTGCGGCGTACGGGCGGAATCCGGTCGCGCCGGTGGTGAGGTGGCCCCGGGAAGGCCGGGTGGCCCTTACTCTGGGATATTGGACTAGACCTGTTGTGGGTGCCGGTCCGTCTCGTCACGCCGTCGCCATCGTCATCGCTATCTCCGTCTCCGTCTCCGTCGCCATCGTCATCGTCATCAAAGGATTGGGTCATATGAGCAAGCGCGCGCTCCTGGAGGTGATCGCGCTCGGCCCGCAGGACGCGGTCGCCGCCCAGGCCGGCGGGGCCGACCGCCTGGAGCTGGTCACGGACATGGCGGCCGATGGGCTCACCCCGCCCCGGGCCACGTTCGCGGCGATCCGGGCGGCCGTCGACATTCCGCTGCGGGTGATGCTGCGGGCCGCCGACGGCTTCGCGGCCGGGGACGTGGCGGCGCTGTGCGAGGAGGCAGCGGCGCTGCGGGCGGCGGGTGCCGAGGAGTTCGTCCTCGGCTTTCTGACGCCGGACGGGCGGCCGGATCTCGATGCGGTGGCGGCGCTGACCGAGGTGATCGACGGCTGCCGGTGGACCTTCCACCGGGCCATCGACCGGGCCGCCGACCGGGACGCACTGCGCAAGGAGCTGTCGGCGGCGGCCGGTGCCGGGGGGCTCGACACCTATCTGACGGCCGGTGCCGCGCAGGGCGTCGACGAGGGGCTGACGACGCTGCTGGCCGAGCAGGCGCGTACGGCGGCGGGCGAGCAAGGGTATGTGCCGCGGATCCTGGTCGGCGGCGGGCTCGGGCTCGGCCATCTGCCGGCGCTGCGGGCGGCCGGTCTCGACGCGTTCCACATCGGGGGCGCCGCCCGGCCCGCCGGCTGGTCGGCGCCGGTGGATGTGGCGGCGGTGCGGGAGTGGCGTCAGGCGCTGGACCAGCCCGTCGCGCAGCGGGCCTGACCCGCCCGTCGTGCAGCGGGCCTGACACCCGACGGGCCCCGGGCGCAGGTGCGCCGCCCCGGGGCGGCGCACGCGCACACGCGCCCTGGGGCCCGCCGCTCGCCCGCTTCCTCAACTCCCTTCGGCATGGCACTGTGTGACGGGTGTCACGGCAGCAGGACCGGGGGAGGGTGACACGGCATGACCGGCATGGGGATGAAGCCGCTCAGTGGCGACGATCCGCAGCGGCTCGGCGTCTACCGGCTGCTGGGGCAGCTCGGTTCGGGCGGCATGGGGCGGATCTATCTGGCGCGGTCCACGGTGGACGGCTCGCTCGCCGCGGTCAAGACGCTGCTCGCCGAGGGCGTCGTCAGCGACACCGACCGGCGGCGGTTCGCCCGCGAGGTGACGCTGGCCCGGCGTATCGACAGCGCCTATACGGCCCGGGTGCGGGATTCCGACCCGGACGCCGAGCGGCCCTGGATGGCGATCGAATACATACCGGCGCCCGCGCTGTCCGAGCTCGTCCGCAGCGCGGGACGGCTGCCGGGCTCGGCGGTGCGCTGGATCGCGGCGGGCACCGCTAAGGCCCTGGTGCTGCTGCACGACGCGGGCATCGTCCACCGGGACGTCAAACCCCAGAACATCCTGCTGCCGCTGGCCGGGCCCCGCCTCATCGACTTCGGCATCTCGCACGCCAACGACATCACGCGTACCTCGCTGACACTGGGCACCATCGCCTTCACCTCGCCGGAGCAGGCGCGCGCCGAGCCGTCCACCACGGCGTCCGATGTGTACTCGCTGGGCGCCACGCTCTTCCACCTCGCCGTCGGCCGCCCGCCCTACCCCGAGACCGCCGACACCATCCGGCTGCTGACCCTCGTGCAGCGCGGGGAACTCGACCTGACGGGGCTGCCCAAGGAACTCGCCCCGCTGATCCGTCCCTGTCTGGCCTCCGATCCGGACGAACGGCCCGAACCGGCCGACGTACTGCGGCAGTTCCTGGAGGAGCTCGACCGGGCGCCCACGTCGCAGCGGGGCGAACGCTGGCTGCCGCCGCGGTGGACCGCACTGATCGAGGCGTACGAGGCCCGGGGGCGGGCGTTACGCGAGGGCGGGGAGGGGCTCACGGTCGATGAGCGGACGCGGCCCGTGCCGCCGCCGGGCCCCACCCGCCTCTACACCGCGGAACGCGCCGCGCACGAAGAGGCGGCGCGGCGGAAGGAGGAGGCGGAGCGGGCGGCGCGCCAGAAGCAGGAGGAAGAGCGGGCGGCGCGCCGGAAGCAGGAAGAGCTCGCCGCGCGCCGGAAGCAGGAGGAGCGGGCCCGCGCCGAGTGGGAGCGCGAGGCGCGCGAGGCCCAGGAGCGCAAGGCCCGCGAGGCCCGGGAGCGCAAGGCGGAGGAGAACCGCAGGCAGGCGGCGGCCAGGGCGCGGGCGACCGCGGAGAACGAGAAGAAGCAGCGCCGCGCACGCGAGGAGCGGGAGCGGAAGAAGCGCGCCGAACAGGCGCGCCAGGAGCAGCGGGTGCGGGCCTCCGGGCAGACCGGCGCGGCCTCCTCGTCCCGGTCCTCCTCGTCCCGGTCCTCCCCGTCCTCCTCCCGGACCGCGTCCGCCCCGCAGGCCGGAAAGGCCGCCACGTCCCGGCCGTCGTCCGCCGCGCGGCCCGCCGCGCAGTCCGCCGACTCCTCGGCCGGCTGCTTCTGGGGAGTGATCGCGGTCATCGCGCTCGTGGTCGTCATCTGGAAGCCGTGGGACGGCAGCGACACCGCCGGCTCGACGAGCAGCGGCACATCGAGCGGTTCGTCGAGCAGTTCGTCGAGCGGTACGTACACGAGCGGGGGGACCGGTTCGACGCCGACGACCGGTACGTACACGAGCGGCGGGCTGGGTTCCGCGCCGACCCGCGGCACCTCCACGACCGGCGGGACCACCGCCGCGCCCACCACCTCCGCGCCCACGACCGCCGTGTCCCGCACCCCCAGCGCGGCCGACCGCGCCTTCACGTCCGTACGGACCGGCGACTGCCTCGACGCCTACCAGAACGGCTACGGCAGCTGGAGCCGAACGGCACCACAGCAGGTCGGCTGCGGTGCGGCGGACGCCTATCTGCGGGTGCTGCGGGTGACCCGGTCCGGGGGCGGCTGTCCGTCCGGCGGGGGACGCGGCAGCTGGTGGCACACCGGTGAGGACTACGCGTTCACCAACCTCTGCGTGGAGCGGCAGTTCCGCCGCGGCCAGTGCTTCCTGGCCAAGTCCGCGAGCGGCCGCCCCGGCCCGGCGAACCTCCTCACCGCGTGGAGCTGTAGCGCCGGGCGGGTGCCGTCGGAGTTCAGCTACATCATGCAGGTCACGGCCGTCCTGCCGACCTCGGCGGGTACGAATGCGTGCCCGGGCGAGCCGGGCCGCTACCGCTACTCGTGGAATGTCTACGACGGCCGGACCATGATCTGCGCCAAGGTCGCCTGACGCCCGCCGGCGGCCGGCCGCTCAGCGGCCGTCCAACTGCTCCGGCAGCGCCGCCGCATGCACCACCGTCAGGCCGGACACCGGCCGGGTCAGGCAGACGTACAGGCGGCGCAGGCCGGTCCGTTCGTCCGGCTCGCCGTCGACGATCGCGGCCGGCTCGTCCAGGACCACGTAGTCGTACTCCAGGCCCTTGGCGAGCGTGGCCGGCACCAGCGTCAGCCGGGCCTCGGCCGAGGTCTCCTCGCCGGGCGCCAGACAGGACACGCCCGCTGCCTGAAGGGCCGTGCGCAGCGCCGGAATACGGGCCTCCGCGGCGATCAGGCCGACCGAGCCCTCCTTCGTCAGCGCCTCGTCGCAGGCCGTGAGGGTGGCGGTCGTCAGGTCCGCCGGCTCGACCGTACGGATCTCGAAGTCACCCGCCGACTCGCGGATGGACGTGGCCTCCGTCAGATCGGGGGCGATGGCGGGCAGCAGCCGGGACGCGTAGGCGATGACCTCGCGCGGTACACGGAAGCCCTGGGTGAGCTCCTCGACGGCCGAGCCGGGCTTGCCCAGGTGGGTCAGCGCCTCCTCCCAGGTATTGGTCGCCCACGGGGTGGTGCCCTGGGCGATGTCGCCGAGGATGGTCGCGGAGCCCGTCGTGCAGCGGCGGCCGACCGCGCGGTACTGCATGGGGGAGAGGTCCTGCGCCTCGTCGAGGACCACATGGCCCAGTGACGAGGTGCGCGCCACCAGGTCCATCGCCTCGTCGATCAACACCGCGTCCGCGGAGGACCACTTGGCGCTCTTCACGCTGCGGGCCGGCTTGGTCCACAGGATGGTCTTCTGCTCCTCGGGCGTCAGGATCCCCTCGGCCTGCTCGGCCAGGAACTCCGCGTCGCCCAGCAGCCGCAGCACCAGTTTTGCCGGGTCGACCGGTGGCCAGACCGCCTTGACCGCGGCCTTCACCGCGGGGTTGCGGGCCACCGCGTCCTGCACCCGGTCGTCCGGGGCCTCGCCCGCCTGCTCCATCCGGACCAGCACGGAGTGGGCGATCCGCTGCGGCAGCGCCTCGCGGGCCGCGCCGTAGCGGATGTCGCGGTCCGTCAACTCCTGTACGAGCTCTTCGAGTTCATAGGCAGGTACGCGCCAGCGGCGGGAGCCGCGGACGACGACACAGGGCTCCTGCGGCATCGCGATGTGCGAACGGACCGCCCGCCGCAGCACCTCCGCCATCCGCGCGTCGCCCTTGACCGTCGCGGCGGCCGCCTCGTCCGTGCCGCGGACGTCCACATGCCCGACCAGGTCGTCGACCGTGGCCTGCTTGACCTCCAGCTCGCCGAGGGCCGGCAGCACCTGCTCGATGTAGTGCAGGAACGAGCGGTTCGGGCCGATGACGAGGGTGCCGGACCGGGCCAGCCGCTCACGGTGCGCGTACAGCAGATACGCGACACGGTGCAGGCCGACCGCCGTCTTTCCGGTGCCCGGCGCCCCCTGCACGCAGACCGAGCCGCCGATGCCGGCCCGCACGATCTCGTCCTGCTCCGGCTGGATGGTGGCAACGATGTCCCGCATGGGGCCGACGCGCGGCCGTTCGATCTCGGACTGGAGGAGGCGGCTGGTCCGTTCCGCCTCCGCGGGGTCGGTGAGGTGCTCGTCCTCGTAGGCGGTCAACTCGCCTGCCGTGTAACCGAAACGGCGGCGCAGCCTGAGGTCCATCGGGTCCTTCTTGGAGGCCCGGTAGAACGGCTGGGAGACGGGCGCGCGCCAGTCGATGACCATGGGGTCGCCGTCGGCGTCGTGGACGTGCCGCCTGCCGATGTAGAAATTCTCTCCCGCGGCGCCTTCGGCGAGGTCGATGCCGGGGGCATGGAGATAGTCGAGACGGCCGAAGAAGAGCGGGGTGTGGGAGAGGTCGGCGAGCGCCTTGATCCGGGCGTCGATCTCGCCCTGGAGGACCTCGGCGTTGACCCAGTTCGCGGTGACGTCGGCGATGTTGAGCGCCTCGGCGTCCTCGCGCATGGCCCGGAGGGCGGCCCGGGAGGCGGCCAGGTGGGACTTTTCGCGCTGGAGGGGGTCGGGGCCCGCGGCGGCCTCGGTCGGGGCGGCCGTGCCGGTCGGCGCGGTGGGCTCGCCGGGGTGGGGGCCGGGTGACGACGGGCTTTCGGCGTGCGGTGCCGTCGTCGATGGATGGTGGGCGTGCGAGGGCACGGCGTTGCCTCCGGTGGCAGGTACTTCGGCGGGCGCGCCGAGGTGCGCGGGCGCGGCGGGCCGGTGTCGGTGCGCGGCGCAGGTGATGCGCCTCGCGGGTCAGCGGCGTGAAGCGAAGGGCCGACCGGTTTCCGACCGGCAGGCGGCACTCCTCGACGGGAGGCAGGCAGACGCGCGATTGTAGTCAGCGGCTCAGGAGGGCGCCAACGGATTTCCGCGCGCCCGCGGCGGTCGTTCCGGGGACGGACGGCCCTGAGGAGCCGTAGGCCTCCCTTAGGGGGAGGCGTGGGTCTGGAGTCTGACGTCCGGGGCCTCAGGAATGGAACTATGGACCGATGTGCTGCAATCGCGTGAATTTCATCATGGAGACATGAGCAGCGCAGCGATTCCCCCAGGTTCTGTCCACCCCGTCTCCCTCCACCCGGTCAAGGGCGCCACGGCCCTCGGCGCGGACCCCGGGCGCGGTGCGGCGCCCGCCCACGAGCATCGTTACGTCGTGGGCAACGCGCTCCGCGCCGTCAAGGTCTTCGCCACGGCCGCCTTCAGCGTCGTCGTCATGGGCGAGTACGCGGATGACCCCACGGATTGATGACTGAATCCGTGGCCGGCTGATGCCACGGACGCCCGGCTCCGCGGGAGAAGCCGCCTCCGGGGCGCCATCCGGATGACCGAAAACTGTTACGGACAGTAGGCCCCGTTCGACTAGCGTCACCACAGAGGGTGCGCTCAGGGCAACGGGGAGGGGTCGAAGGGTGTCTGCCGCCGACGGGACGCGGACGGGGAGACCGGTCCGGGGGCAGGGCATCGCCCGTCCTCGCGTGGTGCTCGCAGCGGCGCTGCTCATGGCCTCGCTGGCCGGACTGTGGATGCTGTACCAGGTCCAGCCGCTGCCGATGTCCGATATAGCGGTCTACCGCGCCGAAGGCCAGGCGGCCTCGACCGGCGGTGATCTCTACGGCTTCACGGTCACGAAGTGGGCGCTTCCGGCCACCTATCCGCCGTTCGCCGCCGTGCTCTTCATACCGACCACCTGGCTCTCGCTCGGCACGCTCAAGATCATCGCCGTCCTCGTCAACGCGGTCCTCCTCGCGCTGCTGGTCCACCTCTCCTGCAAGGCCGCCGGCCTCGGCAAGGCCGGCCGCGCCGCCCCCGTCATCCTGGCCGCCACCGCGCTCGGCCTCTGGCTGGAGCCCGTCTTCCAGACCTTCGTCTTCGGGCAAGTCAATCTCGCGCTGACCTGCCTGGTCCTGTGGGACCTCTCCCGTCCGGACGGCGCACGCCTCAAGGGGTTCGCCACCGGCATCGCGGCGGGCATCAAGCTCACCCCCGCGCTCTTCGCCGTCTATCTCCTCGTCACGGGCCGGGTGAAGGCCGCCCTTACCGTCCTCGGCGGGTTCCTGGCCTCGGCGCTGCTGGGCTGGCTGGTGCTGCCCGCCGCCAGCATCGAGTTCTGGACGCGGCGGATGTTCGAGACCGGCCGGGTCGGCAAGGCCTGGCTCGTCGACAACCAGTCCCTCCAGGGGCTGATCGCCCGCGTGCTGCACGACCCCGAGCCCGGCCTCCTCTGGGCGGTGCCCGCACTGCTGACCGCCGCGGCCGGGCTCTACGCCGCCCGCCGGGTGTATCTGCGGCGCGGCCTGGACAGCTGGGGCGTGCTGTGTACGGCCGTCACGGCGCTGCTGGTCTCGCCGATCAGCTGGTCCCACCACTGGGTCTGGTGTGTGCCCCTGCTGGTCGCGCTCGCCGCCCGCACCCGCCGCCACGCCTGGCGCAGGGCGCTGCTGGCCGCCGTCACCCTCGCCTTCACCGCCCGCACGATGTGGATGATCCCGCACACCGGCGATCTCGACCTGTACCTCTCCTGGTGGCAGCAGCCGTTCGCGGCCCCGTACCCCGTGCTCGGTCTCACCCTGCTGGCGGCCGTGTTCTGGTGGACACGGCAGCGCCCCGGCGTCTCCGACGCACCGGGCGGCCGCCGCCTCCCGGCGCCGCGCGTCGAGCAGCAGCTGTCCAGCGGGTCCCGGGCGGGCTGAAGCCGGGCGGCCCGTCTGAGCCGGGCGGCCCGTCCGAGCCGGGCGGCCCGTCCGAGCCGGGCCGCCCCGCCAGCACCGGGCCCGCCGCCCCGTTCAGCCGCCGTACCAGCGAGACCGCTGCCGAGACCGCCGCCTCAGGCGTCCTCGTCCGCCGCCAGCAGCTCGTCCGCGTCCACGATCCGGTAGGCATAGCCCTGCTCGGCCAGGAAGCGCTGGCGGTGCGCCGCGAAGTCCTGGTCGATGGTGTCGCGCGCGACCACCGAGTAGAAGCGCGCCTCGTGCCCGTCCGCCTTGGGCCGCAGCACCCGGCCCAGCCGCTGGGCCTCCTCCTGGCGCGAGCCGAAGGTGCCGGACACCTGGATCGCGACCGTGGCCTCCGGAAGGTCGATGGAGAAGTTCGCGACCTTGGAGACGACGAGCACCGAGAGCTCGCCCTGCCGGAAGGCGTCGAAGAGCTTCTCGCGCTGGGCGTTGGTCGTCTCGCCCTTGATCACCGGCGCGTCCAGATGCTCGCCCAGCTCGTCCAGCTGGTCGATGTACTGCCCGATGACCAGCGTCTGCTCGCCCTGGTGGCGGCGGACCAGCGCCTCGGTCACGTACTGCTTGCTGGCGGTGGTCGCACAGAAGCGGTACTTCTCCTCCGTCTCGGCCGTCGCATACGCCAGCCGCTCGGTTTCGGTCAGGTTGACCCGTACCTCGACACAGTCCGCGGGGGCGATGTACCCCTGCGCCTCGATCTCCTTCCAGGGGGCGTCGAAGCGCTTCGGCCCGATGAGCGAGAAGACGTCCGACTCCCGGCCGTCCTCGCGCACCAGCGTCGCGGTGAGGCCCAGCCGCCGCCGCGCCTGAAGATCGGCGGTGAACTTGAAGACCGGTGCGGGCAGCAGATGCACCTCGTCATAGATGACCAGGCCCCAGTCCCGGGAGTCGAACAGCTCCAGGTGCGGGTAGACGCCCTTCCGCTTGGTCGTCAGCACCTGGTACGTGGCGATGGTGACCGGCCGGATCTCCTTCCTCGTCCCGCTGTACTCACCGATCTCCTCTTCGGTCAGCGAGGTCCGCTTCACCAGCTCGTGCTTCCACTGCCGGGCCGAGACCGTGTTCGTCACCAGGATCAGCGTGGTCGCCTTGGCCTGCGCCATCGCGCCCGCCCCGACCAGCGTCTTGCCCGCGCCACAGGGCAGCACGACGACACCCGAGCCGCCGTGCCAGAAGCCCTCGACCGCCTGCTGCTGGTACGGCCGCAGCGCCCAGCCGCTCTCGTCCAGTTCGATCGGGTGCGCCTCACCGTCGACATACCCGGCCAGGTCCTCGGCCGGCCAGCCCAGCTTGAGCAGCGTCTGCTTGATCTGCCCGCGCTCCGAGGGGTGCACGACGACCGAGTCCGGGTCCAGTCGCGCCCCGACCAGCGGCTGCACCTTCTTCGACCGGAGGATCTCCTCCAGCACGGGGCGGTCGGTGGTGGTCAGCACCAGCCCGTGTGCGGGGTGCTTGGTGAGCGTGAGGCGCCCGTAGCGCGACATCGTCTCGGCGATGTCGACGAGCAGCGCATGCGGCACCGGGTACCGCGAGAACTGCACCAGCGCGTCGACGACCTGCTCGGCGTCGTGCCCGGCCGCCCGCGCGTTCCAGAGCCCGAGCGGGGTCACCCGGTACGTATGGATGTGCTCCGGCGCCCGCTCCAGCTCGGCAAAGGGCGCGATGGCCCGCCGGCAGGCGTCCGCCAGCTCATGGTCCACCTCCAGCAGCAGCGTCTTGTCGCTCTGGACGATGAGGGGTCCGTTCACGCGCCTCGCCTTTCGCTTCCCGGCCGTCGACCGCTGGGACCGGCCACAGACCTCGACCGTTGATCACGACCGCAGACATCGACCGCAGATACGGCCAAACGTCCAGTGTGCCGCATCGCCGCGGCGGCCGTCAGTGATGGACGGCGGGCCCCCGCGCGCGAAGGAAAGCACGGCAGGCGCCGAGGCCCGCTCAGACCGAATCGTCCGCCAGTTCCGCCACGCCCGTGATCCGGTGCAGCGGGTACGTCCGGACCTCGTCGGAGGTGTGGTCATAGGCCGTCACGAAGCCGCCCTCGACGCGTACGGGGGCGATGACGCGCTGGCTGGCCGCACCGTCGGCGTTGACGTAGCCGATCCACAGGGCGGAGTGGGTCAGGACCGCGGCCTGCATGGTGGCGAGGGTCTCGGCGGAGGTGGTGCGGGGCAGGGCGCCGGAGACCGGAGCGGGGGCGTGGACGGGCTTGCGTTCCGCGGTGGCGGCGAGGTCGCCGGCGCGGATGGCGCGCACCGCCGCGGTGAGCAGGGTGGGGTCGGGGGACGGCGGGCCGTCGGGGACCGGGGCGGGGGCGGTGCGCGGCGGGGTGCGGTGGGTGTCGGCGCGGGCGATCAGTACGTCACCGGCGGCGGACTCGGCGGCCGGGGCGTAGCCCATCGCCCGCAGGCCGTCGAGGAGTTGGTCCGGGGCGGTCTGGGCGGCGAGCACCGTCGGGGCGATCCGGCGCAGCCGCAGGGGGGCGGCGCGGCGGTCGGCGAGGATCTCGGAGAGCAGCGCGTCGTCGTCGCAGCGGACGTAGGCGGTGGCCGCGCCGACCCGCAGCCGGCCGTGCTTACGGGCCACGTCGTCGATGAGGTAGGCGAGCGGCTGGGGGACCGGGGTGCGGGAGTGGGTGGTGAGGAACTCCTGCACCTCGGAGGCGGAGCGGCCGGCGTCCAGGGCACGGCGTACGGAAGCGGGGGTGAAGCGGTAGACCGTCGCGCCGCCCTTGGACTCGATGTCGGCGAGGACGCCGAGCGCGTCGGCGAGCGGGCGGTGCAGCGGGCCGGGGGCGACGGCGGTCAGGTCCGCCTGGAGGAGGACGTGGTCGACGGGTTCGGGGAGGAGGGGGGAGAGGACGGCGGCGGCGCGGGCCGCGGCGGCGTGGGTGTCCGCCGGGGTGGGGTCCGCGGTGGTGTGCGACGTGGCGTCGATCAGCGCGCGCCCGTGGGTGGCGAGGGCGCCACGGCCGGTCACCCCGAGCAACTCGGCCTCGGTCAGGGTCCATTGGGCGAGGCGCGAGCGGAGGTCGTCGACGGGGTCGGGCGCGGACCCGGCGGAGCCGGCCGGGCCGGTGGCGCCGTCGACGGCGGCCGGCGCGCCCGGAGTCCGGCCCGCGGCCGGTGCCTGGCCCGCGGCCGCGCCGCTCCGCAGCGGACGCTCCCACCGCAGCCGCGAGCGGACCGCCAGGGCCGGTACGGACGTGCCGGGCGGCAGGGTGGCGAGGAGGGAGAGGGCGCGGCGGCGGACCTCGGGGGCCGGGGACCGGTCGAGGTGCGGGCCGAGGGCGGCCAGCGCGCGGCCCTTGGAGTCGGCGGTGCCGACGACACCCGGGGTGCGGGTCGCGGCGAGCCAGCCGGCCGCCAGCACGGCCCAGCGCTCGTGGTCGGGCAGTTGCAGCCACTCCTCGGCGGCCGGGGTGGCCCCGAACCGCTCGTCGGCCTCGCCGTCGGAGGCGATCAGCCCGGCCGCGTAGGCGAGTTCGAGCCAGAAGGCGGCGAGCTGCTCGGTGGTGTCCAGGGCGGCGGCGGTCCGCTTGAGGTCGCGGACGCTCATCCCGCCGGCGCGCAGCACGGCAGGTCCGCCCAGGTCCCACTCCTTGAGCAGCTCCTCGACGGTCGCCAGCGCGGTGAACGCCTGGCTCGCGGCGGCGTTGTCCACAAGCTGTGGATCACGTTCCGTGGCGGGCGCGAGTGCGGGCGGGACCGGCTCGGCGGTGTGGTGGGCGCGCCCGCCGCGCAGATGGAGCGCCGCTTCCCGCGGCAGCACGACATTGCGGGCACCCGCAGCGATCAGCAGGCCCCGGTCCAGCAGCCACTGGAGATGCGGGGCCGGGCGGTCGGTGACCCCGCCGTAGGGCGGACCCCACAGCAGCTTGTCGAGGACGGCGACGGATTCGGCGGGCGCGGTGTCGAGCAGCGCCGCCATCCGGGAACGGTCGGAGAACAACCCGGTGAGCGCGGCGGCCGCGGTGACCGGGTCGTGGGTGGTGGGCAGCCCGGCCGCGGCGATGATCTCCTGAAGCCGCCCCGGCGACATCCCCGCCATGGCCTCGGCGACGGTCGGGCCCAGGCCGGTCGGCGACGGATGCGTGGCGCTGGGGCTGAGCAGCTCACGGGCCGTACGCACCAGCCGCAGCCGGTCGTCCGGGCCCCACACCAGCGCCTGCGCACGCAGCTCCGCGACCGCCCGGGGCAGCTCGGCGGCGACCGCGGGGTCCCCGGCGTCCCCGGCCATCAGCGCGCCCAGCGTGTCGTACGGGCACGGGTCGGGCGCCACCGCCAGTGCCTCGGCGGTCTGGAGCACGAACCGATCGAGGCGCTCCACCGCGCGCACGACCGACGCCCGCGTCCCGGCCCGGGTGGCGAGCTGGGTGACATCGCCGGGCACCGGATTGAGCAGGTCGGGACGGGCCCGCAGCAGCCCGACGAGCCCGCTGTCGGTGCGGGTCCTGAGCTCCTCGGCGAGGGTGCGGGGTGTACCGGTCATTCGTCCTACGTTAGCGGGGCGGGGCCGGACGGGGGACCGTGTGGCGGCTCACTGTGCGCGCAGCGTCGCCACGGCACCCAGACGCCACCCCGTTCCGTCCCCCGCGGCCTCCGGCCCGTCGGCGGGCCGAAGCGGTACCGTCGGGGGAGCAACCAGCGGACGCCGCAGGGGATTTCGTGGGGATCGAGAGCGATCAGCTCGTCTATGACTATCTGAGCCGGGTGGGCGACCTGGCCCAGCAGCGGGGACTGCCCGCCGCCACGCGGATGCGGCTGGTCACCGGGCTGCGGGCCGAGATAGACGGACAGCAAGCCGATTCGGTGTCCGGCGTGAAGCGGATTCTGGCGCGGCTGGGGACGCCGGAGGCGGTGGTCACGGCCGCGGGGAGTGCGGACGACCGGGTGCCCGGGGCGTCCCGCGGCGGCCCGTCGGCGCGGCCGGAGCAGGCGGCCGGGCGCGCCTCGGCAGCGGGGCCCGCCGTTCCGGCAGGCCGGCCGCCCGTGGAGCCGTCGCGGCCCGCGGAGCCGCCCCGGCAGTGGAGCGCCGCGCGCGAGAAGCTCACCGGTCTGGCCTGGCGCAGCGCACTGACGGGCAAAACGTCCACGAACGGCAAGGACTCCCCGTACGGCAAGGACTCCGGGCCCGGCACGGTGCCCGCCCCGCGCGACGGGGCGACGGCCCCCGCGCCGTCCGTCGGCCTGCCCCCGCATCTGGCCGGTGCGGACGAACTGGGCGACGACGACGCGCCCGACTGGTGGCGGGTGGAGCCGGCGCCGTTCGGGCCGGGGGAGACCGTGCCGGGCTTCGTCGGCGGCATCGAGATCCCGGAGATATGGGACCGGCCGAAGAGCGAGCGCCCGCTGTCGTTGCGGAAGGACGGCGCGGACGAGGACGAAGCGCCGGGCACGGACGCGGACGGCGCGGCGGCGGAACGGACGCTGCCGGGGCTGGTGCGGCGGGTGCTCCGCAGGCGGCGCGGCGCGGCCGCCGAGGCGGCACCCGTGGCCGGAGCCCCGGACGAGGTGGTGGCCGCGCCCGCGCGGGCGCCGCTCAGCCCGGTCCTGACGCTGGCCGTGCTCCTGCTGGTCGCCGGCGCGGCGCTGGGGTCGTGGCTCGCGCTGGCGGGCGGCTGGGGGCTCGCCTACGTATCGCGGCGGCTGAGCCGGACCGAGGCCAAGTTCGCGGCGCTCGGCGTGCCGGGGACCGTCGTCGGCGGCATGGTGGTGTGGCTGTGGGGCCGGTTCGACGGGCGGTGGGGCGAGCCCATCGCCCAGGGACGGCTGGGGCAGGAGATGGCCGACGGGCTGCCGGGGATCGTGCGGGTGGCGGCGGTCGCCTCGGCGTTGTTCCTGGTGTGGCGGATGCGGCGGATCCCGCGCTGAGGGCGGGCCCCGGCCCGGCACACCGTCGCAGACACAATGGCAGGTACGGCTGCACACTCTCCTACGGTCGGCTTTGACCTCGACATGACGCTGATCGACTCCCGTCCGGGCATCAAGGCCGCATATCAGGAGCTCACGGCCAGGACCGGCACCTTCGTCGACGCGGACCTCGCGGTGAGCCGGCTGGGGCCCCCGCTGGAGGAGGAGATCCGCCGCTGGTTCCCCGAGGAGCGGGTGGCGGAGATGTCGGGCCTCTACCGCGAGCTGTATCCGGAGTACGCGGTTGCCGCGTCGCCCGCCCTGCCCGGCGCCCGGGAGGCCCTCGACGCGGTCCACGCGGCGGGCGGCCGGGCGATCGTGGTGACGGCGAAGTACGAGCCCAGCGCCAAGCTGCACCTGGAGCACCTCGGCCTCGACGTGGACGCCCTCGTCGGCTCCCTGTGGGCCGAGGCCAAGGCCGAGGCGCTGCGCGAGCACCACGCGCAGGTCTACGTCGGCGATCACACCGGTGACGTCGCGGGGGCGCACACCGCGGGCGCACTGTCCGTCGCGGTCGCCACCGGCCCGTGCGACGCCACACAACTGCGCACCGCCGGTGCCGAGGTGGTGCTCGCCGACCTGACGGAGTTCCCGTCCTGGCTGGAGCGCTATGTGGCGGAAGGGGCGGACGGGGGCGACGCGGCCGCCGCCCGACGGCGCTGAGCGGTGGCGGAACGGATCACTCCGGCCGCGGCGATCAGAAAACCGAGGCCCATCAGCATGCACACCCAGTAGAAGACGGACGGCAGCGGTTCGGTCCCGAGGAACAGCGGCGCCACCGTGGCGAGAGTGGCCGCTGCGCCAACTAGGAACATGATCGCGCCGATTCGGACCAGCAGATCCCCGGCCAGGGGAGTTTCGTCAGACACCTGACCAGGGTAAGTCGGGGCTTGAAGCACTGAGGATCCACCCGGCGGCGTCTTGTCACCGGCCTTGGGACCATTAGCCTTGGGTGTGGCGGGTCCTGCGGCCCGCTGCACTGCTCTCCAGCCCCTCTCCCGCTCCCGGTTCCGCACGGGCGGGTGAGCCCCACCCCGCAGTTTCCGCAGGAGACCCGGCTCCAGATTTCCAACGTTTCTTTCCAACGAGTACGAGGACGAGGACAGACGTGCCTACCGGCAAGGTCAAGTGGTTCAACAGTGAGAAGGGCTTCGGCTTTCTCTCCCGCGATGACGGCGGTGACGTCTTCGTACACTCGTCGGTGCTGCCCGATGGCGTAGCCGCACTCAAGCCTGGCCAGCGCGTCGAATTCGGCGTCGTCGCCGGCCAGCGCGGCGACCAGGCGCTGACCGTGACACTCCTCGACCCCGCACCCTCGGTGGCCGCGGCGCAGCGCCGCAAGCCCGACGAACTCGCCTCGATCGTCCAGGACCTGACCACCCTCCTGGAGAACGTCACCCAGCAACTGGAGCGCGGCCGCTACCCCGACAAGGTGCACGGCGCGAAGATCGCCGGCATGCTGCGCGCCGTCGCCGACCAACTGGACGTCTGAGCACGCAGGCGCAAGGGCAGCCGCCCCAGGCGTCACACGCGGCACAGCTCACACGCTGCACACCTCACACGCGGCATCTCTCACACGCGGCATCTCTCACACGAAGTGCAACGCATCGCGGCCGAGGGGCGGAACCAGCCCCTCGGCCGCGGCGCGGGTGAGCAGCCCGCGCACCGCGGCATAGCCGTCCTCGCCGAGGTCGGCGGTGAACTCGTTGACGTACAGCCCGATGTGCTGGTCGGCGACCTTCGGGTCCATCTCCTGGGCGTGCTCCAGGACGTACGGCCGGGAGGCCTCGGGGTCGTCCCAGGCCATCAGCACGGAGCTGCGGACCGCCGCCGCCAGCTCGCGCAACGCCCGCTCGCCCAGCGACCGCTTGGCGATGATCGCGCCGAGCGGGATCGGCAGACCGGTGGTGAGCTCCCAGTGCTCGCCCATGTCGGCCAGGCAGACCAGGCCGTAGTTCTGGTACGTGAAGCGCGCCTCGTGAATGACCAGGCCGGCGTCGACCTTGCCGTCGCGCACGGCCGGCATGATCTCGTGGAACGGCAGCACCACGATCTCCCCGACACCGCCCGGCACCTCGGCCGCCGCCCACAGCCGGAACAGCAGATACGCGGTGGACCGCTCACTGGGCACCGCGACCGTCTTGCCCGCCAGCTCCGCGGCCGGGCCCTGCTCCCGGGTCAGCACCAGCGGCCCGCAGCCGCGCCCCAGCGCCCCGCCGCAGGGCAGCAGCGCATAGTCGTCGAGCACCCACGGCAGCACCGCGTACGACACCTTCAGCACATCGAACTCACCGCGCTCGGCCATGCCGTTGGTGAGGTCGATATCGGCGAAGGTGACCGCCAGCTCCGGCGCGTCCGGGACGCGGCCGTGCGCCAGCGCGTCGAAGACGAAGGTGTCGTTCGGGCACGGCGAGTACGCGATGTTCAGCGGCCGGGTCACGGGGTCCTCCTCAGGGGCGTGGGGTCCTCCCGCGTGGGCGAAGCCGAGCGTGGGGGAGGTTCCGGAGCCGGTCCGGCGGCGGCCGACAGGGCTCCGGGGAGCGTACGGAAGGCACCGGTCAGGGCGGTGAGGGCCGGGCCGATGCGCCAGGCGGCGCGGTCGCGCGGGCCGACGGCGTTGGAGATCGTACGGACCTCCAGCACCGGCACACCGTGCGCGGCGGCCGCCTCGGCGACCCCGAAGCCCTCCATCGCCTCGGCCAGCACACCCGGGTGACGCTCCGCCAGCTCGGCGGCACGGGCCGCGCTGCCGGTGACCGTGGAGACGGTCACGACGGTGCCGGCCGCCGCACCGGCCGCCGCGGCGACGGCCTTCACCAGCGCCGGGTCGGGGAGGTGCGCCACCGTTCCGAAGCCGAGTTCGGTGACCGGGGTGAAGCCGTCGGGTGTCTCGGCGCCCAGGTCGGCCGCGACGATCGCGTCCGCGACCACCACGGAGCCCAGGGGCGCGCCGGATGGCGGTCCCTCAGGCCGAGCACCGGGGCCCGGGGAGAAACCGCCGCCGATACCGGCCGAGACGACCAGGTCGTACGGCGCTCCGGCGAGCGTGGCGGCGGTCAGCGCGGTGGCCGTGCCGGCCGCCGCGGCGGCCGGGCCGACGCCGGCGGCGAGCACATCGCACGCCACCGGCACACCTGCCGCGCGCCGCAGCGTGTACCCGCCGGGCAGTGCCACCTCGTCGCAGGGCCCCGCCGCGGCAGCCACCGCGTCGCGCTCGGCGGCCACCGCCGTGACGACCAGGACCCTCATCGGACGGCCCTCCCGCCTCAGGTGTCTCAGTCCTTCTGCTTCAGGGTGAAGTGCCACAGGGTCTTGGGACCGTTGCCGCCGCTCAGCTCCGCGACCTGGAGGGTGACGTCCTTGGAGTAGGAGGTCTGGCCGGTCTGCGGGTTCTGCTGCATGAAGAGGGTGTCCGCGTCGAAGCTGCGGTACGTCTGCTTGCTGGGCTCACGCATGACGGGGCCGGCCCCGATGACGATCCAGCCGGACTTGGCGACCTCCGGGTCGACGCCGACACGCACCTTCTCACCGGGGTGGACGGTGATCGTCTTGCCGCCCTTCTTGGTGATGCAGGCGGTGACGTCCTTCTTGGAGAGGACCTTGCCCTCGCCGTCGCAGCCGGGGGTGGCCTCGGCCTGCACCGTCGTCGAACCGACGGTCACGGTCGCGAGCGATGTCGGCTTCTCGCAGGCGGAGAGGGTGATGAGACCCAGGGACACGGCACCGATGGCGGCAGCGGCACGGCGGCCCTTGCCCCAGGAGATCAACGCAGCGGTCATACGGGCAGGCTATCTGGCGCCCCGGCTCACGCCACGCCCGGGTACGGCGTGCCGCGTTGCCCGTCGGCGCTCAGGCCACCCGGGCGCTCGGCGTACCGCCCCGCCGGGCCGCGCTGAGCAGTCCGCGCACGGCCAGCACCACGCCCAGCGCCACCAGTCCCGCGGCCACCGCCATCCCCACCGTGCCGACCAACGGCAGCGAGATCCCGATCGCGCCGCCCACCACCCACGACATCTGGAGCGCCGTCTCGGACCGGGCGAACGCGGAGGTGCGCACCTCCTCCGGCACATCGCGCTGGATCATCGCGTCCAGCGACAGCTTCGCCAGTGCCTGGCACAGCCCCGCGACGGCCGCCGCCGCGGGCACCACGACCACGGCCACCACCGGGTAGAAGACCGCCGCGAGCACCGTCGCGCACAGCGCCAGCCCCAGCATCGCCGCGATGATCGGCTCAGGCCCGCGGGCCTTCAGCCAGGCGCCCACCGCCGTCCCCAGCGCATTGCCGGTCCCGGCCGCCACCACCACCAGCCCCAGCGAGGCCGCCTCGCCCAGCCCGCCCAGCGGATGCTCGCGCAGCAGGAAGGCCAGGAAGAACGTCAGGAAACCGGAGAGCGCCCGCAGACAGGCATTGGCCTGAAGGCCGTGCAGCACCGACGGGCCGACCGTACGCAGCCCCGGCTTGCGCCCGGTGCCCGCCGAGCGCGCGGAGGCCTCCCGGGACGCCAGCCGCGCCCGGCGCTCACCCTTCGCCGAGTCGACCTTGTGCGGCAGCGAGAACGACAGGACCGTCCCGGCGGCGAACACCACACACGCCCCGTAGAGCGGCCAGCTCGGCCCGAGCATGTGCAGCCCGGCACCCATCGGCGCCGCGACCCCGGTCGCCAGCAGCCCCGCGAGCGTCACCCGCGAATTGGCCTTGACCAGCGAAATCCGCGGTGGCAGCAGCCGCGGCACCACCGCGCTGCGGACCACGCCGTACGCCTTCGACGCCACCAGCACACCCAGCGCCGCCGGATACAGCTGGAGCCCGCCGGTCGCCACCGCGCCCGACATCGTCAGCGCCAGCAGCGCCCGCGCCAGCATCGCGCCCGCCATCGCCGCCCGGCGGCCGTGCGGCACCCGGTCCAGCAGCGGCCCGATCACCGGTGCGAGCAGGGCGAACGGCGCCATCGTCACCGCCAGATACAGCGCCACCCGGCCCCGCGCCTCATCCGTCGGCACCGAGAAGAACACCGTCGAGGCCAGCGCGATCGTGATCATCACGTCACCGGCGGAGTTCACCGCATGCAGCTCGATCAGCTTGCCCAGGCCCGACTCGCCCGCACCGTGCGCATGCGTGGCGCGCCGTACGCCCCGCGCCGCACCGGTGAACGGTCTGCGCAGCGCACGGCCGACCACCCGGCCCGCCCGGCGGGCCCGGTCGTCCCCATACCCGCCGCGCGTCGAGGCGCGCGACACCTGCGATGACTTCCGTGCGGTCCTGGACACCCTCGACACCTTCGACGCCCTTGCGGCAGCCACCCGGTCATAGTGCCCCAACTCGCCCAGGAGAGGGCACTTTCTCCACGCTGGCGCGCGAGGCGTACCCGCGCGCAGTCGCTGCCGCTGACATTTGCCCTCCCACCGAGGGGTCGTACACCGTTGAAGGGGTAGCGTGTGTAGCGCGCCACCGGCGGTCGTTCTTGGCCGCGTGCCTCCTCGCGATCCCGCAGAATGGGACGTAAGAGGTGCGCTCGACCGAAACGACCGGGCGCGGACGTCGACGCGGTCCCCTGGTCCGCTCCGCCCGCCCCGGTACCGCCGGTCGTCCGGACAGGACAAGGACAGCTACGGCTGGCGCACTCGTGAGACGGCGTAGAAGAGAGAATCGATTCTTGTGAGTGCTGCGATGCGAAGCCGTACCCCTGACCGCCTGTGCGCCGAGGCGGTCGACCTTGCCCGGGAGGCGGCGGAGGAAGCCGCACTGCCCGGCACGGTCGGCGAGCACATCGATGCGGTGGCCGACGGAGACCGCGTCGTCACCCACCTCTTCGCCTGCAACGAAACCGGCTACCGCGGCTGGCGCTGGGCCGTGACGGTCGCCAGGGCCTCCCGCGCCAAGCTCGTCACGCTCGACGAGACGGTCCTGCTGCCCGGCCCCGACGCGCTGCTCGCACCGGAGTGGGTGCCGTGGAGCGAGCGGCTGCGCCCCGGCGACATGGGCCCCGGCGACCTGCTGCCCACCGAGGCCGACGACCTGCGCCTGGAGCCCGGCTTCACCGGCGAGGACGCCCCGCCGCCGAACTCCCCGGTCGCCGAGGGCATGGCCGCCGACGTCGCCGATTCCGAGGAGGCGGACGTCGTCCCGGGCTCGCCCGCGATCCAGCCCGCCCCCGAGCGCGGCAGCATCGCGGCGGTCGCCGAGGAGCTGGGCATGCGCCGCGCCCGGGTCCTGTCCCGCTACGGCCTGCACACCGCCGCCGACCGTTGGGAAGAGGCCTACGGGGCCAAGACCCCCATGGCCCAGGCGGCCCCCGCCACCTGCGTGTCCTGCGGCTTCCTCACCCCGCTCCCCGGCTCCCTGGGCCAGGCCTTCGGCGTCTGCGCCAATGAGTTCGCCCCGGCGGACGGGCGCGTGGTGTCCCTCGCCTACGGGTGCGGTGCGCACTCCGAGGCCGCCGTCATGCCGAAGCCGCCGCGGCCGGCCGCGCCGGTGGTCGACGAGACCGTCGTCGAGCCGTTGTCGCTGCGCCCGGAGCGGGATGGAGGGTCGGTCGAGGAGACGGGCCCGGCCGAGGAGCTCGGCCACAGCTAGGCGCGCCGGCGCGCTGGGCCCCCGGCCCCACGTTGTTTTCTGCGGCGCCGTTTCGCCTCTCGTTCTTTCGCCTCCGGCGGGGGTGGGGTGGGTGGTGTTTGGGCGGGGCCGCGTGTCGCCTTCGGCGGGG
>NZ_JAMJFM010000119.1:0-1271 GCF_023544705.1 Streptomyces sp. MCA2 | reverse complement strand
CGAGGAGCAGCCCGCATGACGACAGCAGCCACCGGCCAGGACTTCAAGGTCGCCGACCTTTCCCTTGCCGCTTTCGGCCGCAAGGAGATCACCCTGGCCGAGCATGAGATGCCCGGTCTGATGGCGATCCGCAGGGAGTACGCGGCGGCTCAGCCGCTGGCCGGTGCGCGTATCACCGGTTCCCTGCACATGACTGTGCAGACCGCCGTCCTGATCGAGACCCTGGCCGCCCTGGGCGCCGAGGTCCGCTGGGCGTCCTGCAACATCTTCTCCACCCAGGACCACGCCGCCGCGGCCATCGCGGTCGGCCCGAACGGCACCCCCGAGGCACCGGCCGGTATCCCGGTCTTCGCCTGGAAGGGCGAGTCCCTGGAGGAGTACTGGTGGTGCACGGAGCAGGCGCTGACCTGGCCGAACTCGCCCACCGGCGGTCCCAACATGATTCTCGACGACGGCGGTGACGCCACTCTGCTGGTCCACAAGGGCGTCGAGTACGAGAAGGCCGGCAAGGTCCCGGGCGTCGAGACGGCGGAGAGCGACGAGCACCGGGCGGTGCTGGAGCTGCTGACGCGCACGCTGGGCGAGGCGCCGCAGAAGTGGACGCACCTGGCCTCCGAGATCCGTGGTGTGACCGAGGAGACCACGACCGGTGTGCACCGTCTGTACGAGATGCACCGCGACGGGGACCTCCTCTTCCCCGCGATCAACGTGAACGACGCCGTGACGAAGTCGAAGTTCGACAACAAGTACGGCTGCCGTCACTCGCTGATCGACGGCATCAACCGTGCCACCGACGTCCTGATCGGCGGCAAGACCGCTGTGGTCTGCGGCTACGGCGATGTCGGCAAGGGCTGTGCGGAGTCGCTGCGCGGCCAGGGCGCCCGGGTGATCATCACCGAGATCGACCCGATCTGCGCGCTCCAGGCGGCGATGGACGGCTACCAGGTCACCACCCTCGAGGACGTCGTCGAGAGCGCCGACATCTTCGTGACCACGACCGGCAACAAGGACATCATCATGGCGTCGCACATGGCGCGGATGAAGCACCAGGCGATCGTGGGCAACATCGGCCACTTCGACAACGAGATCGACATGGCCGGCCTGGCCAAGCTCGAGGGCATCGTCAAGGACGAGGTCAAGCCGCAGGTGCACACCTGGACCCACCCCGACGGCAAGGTCCTGATCGTGCTGTCCGAGGGCCGTCTGCTCAACCTGGGCAACGCCACCGGCCACCCCTCCTTCGTGATGTCCAACTCCTTCGCGGACCAGAC
>NZ_JAMJFM010000118.1:0-1457 GCF_023544705.1 Streptomyces sp. MCA2 | reverse complement strand
GTCCGGCCGTAGACCGTCGCGCGGACTGCCAATGGCAGTTACGGGACAGCCCTTAGACGAAAGCCGTGGCCACGCGGTTCACGGTATTCCAGGCCCTGGCCGCCGTCGGGTTCTCGACCGAGCAGGCGGACGAGCTCGTATCGCGGATGGAGGCCGGTCTTCGAGGACCGCTGGTTCGAGGGCGTCCGCGACGTCGCCAACTACCTGCTGCGCATCGCCGACACCACCGCCGCACAGCGCGGGCGCGCTGCCTCCAGCGCCAGCTGCTCACCCACTTCGGCGACCAGCCCCAAAGGCCCCGGTGGCGGAGCCCGGCTGCAGCGCTGGACGCGAAGGAGATCCTCGCAGCGGCGCAGCGGTGCACATGGGCCTGCACCCACCCAGGCAACCTCCTCGCACCCGACGCACCGGAGGAGATCCTGGCCGTGGCCCTCAGCGCTGTACGCGAAGGCGAACGGGACGGCTACGTGCAGCGCCTGGAAGCCTTCGCCGAACGGCACCGGGGGCGCGTGCGTACGGGCCGGCAGCGCTCCCGCGGCATACGGCCGTTACGCAGGTCTTGGTGTGCGGCCAGCGCAGGTAGCCGTTGAAGATCTCGGCGAGGCCGTCGGACTGCCGACTCCAGTCCATGAGCAGGCTGTACACGACGCACAAAGCCCCACCAGTCAGGCGAAGTCGATGGCGGCCAGCGCGGGGCCGGCGAACGCCAGCGCGTACTGCAGCCCGACGGCTCCGCGCCGCGCTGTGTGGCTCACCACGGCGCTGGGCAGGCAAAGCGCCAGCAGTCCCGCGACTGCGGACAGGCCCATCGACCACAGAGCCGCGCCCAGCAGGGGCCCGCTTGCGCCGTCTCCGCTGTATGCCTGATTGAGGACGATGATGAGGAACGCCCCCGTAGGCAACAGCGAGCAACAGGAGGCCGATACCGGCGAACACGCGCACTGCCGCCGTGGACGGCGCAAACGGGTCAGTCACCGTCGGAGCGGGGGCGGCAGTGGAATTCGGGTCGGGTGCGGTCATAGCCGCCATCCTCGCCCACGCGCGCCGCCCGGTCATCGTGGCAAATACTCACGAGCGGACAGAGCACGTACTCAAAGGCCCCCCGGGCGATCTTGGCTTCCAAAGGCAAGGTGCATGGCACCGCGGACCAGTACACCCGAGACGACAAGCGAACCGCGCCCGTTCGCTTGAGACGCGGCCCGGTTCAACTGAGACGGGACACTGATCGGCGCGGGCGCGGCTCGCGCGGCCGGTGCCGCTGTTTCATCCAGTCGCCATAGGTCAGAACCCTGTGGCCAACTGACTTCGCTGACAACGGACGCCGACTACGAAACGGTTTCCCTGCACCCTGCTCCGATGAGGCACGGCGTGTTTCTGCCCGCGTACGGACGGTTGGCTCTGTACTCGGGAATGGGAGTCGCTTGTCGACAACTGTCCTGTCTCATCGAAGTTAGTCG
>NZ_JAMJFM010000117.1:0-1707 GCF_023544705.1 Streptomyces sp. MCA2 | reverse complement strand
GTGCCGGGGGCGCCGTGGGGGTTGGCGGTGAACCGTGTTGCCGTGAGGTCGGGGCGGTGGAGGTATCCGCGGGCAAGGAGGTCGCCGGCGATGTAGAGCTCGCCGGTGACGTTGGGGGGCACGGGTTGGAGGTGGGCGTCGAGGATGTGGATCTGGGTGTTCCAGATGGGGTGCCCGATGGTGATGGTGCCGGTGGGTGCGGGCTGTCCGGGCTCGATGCGGTACTGAGTGCAGCCAACCGTCGTTTCAGTGGGCCCGTACTCATTGATGACGGTGGTGCCGGGGTGGTCACTGCGCCACTCGTCGAGCGCCTCACCCAGGAGCGCTTCACCACCGAGAACCAGCTGCTCGGTCGGCGAGACGTGCGCGGGCAGATTCTTGAGCAGGCTCAGGTGCGACGGCGTGGCCTTGACGAAGGTCGGTGCTTCGGCGAGGTCGGGGGCGGTGCCCTCGTCCAGCTCGACCAGATGCGCGCAGCCACCGAGAGTCAGAGGCCCGAGGAGCCCGGTGACGGTGAGGTCGAAGGAGACAGGCGAGTGGACGAGAGTCCGCCCGCTCATAGCGGGGTAAGCAGCGTGGGCCCAGCGGAGGTAGAGATTCAGCGAGCGGTGCTCAACGACGACGCCCTTCGGCCGCCCCGTGGAACCAGACGTATAGATGACGAAGACGGGATGCGAGGTCTTCGCCTCGCTCAACCGATCCGCATCGCGAACGTCGATGCTGGAGAGGCCGGCCGTGTGTTCGGCGACGTCAGGGGTATCGAGCGTCAGGGTGGTCATGCCGTCGACGGCCGGGAGGTGCTGAGTTCCTGCGGTATCGGTCAGGGCCAGCACGGCGGAGACGTCGTCGAGCATGTAGGCGATGCGGTCGGCGGGGTAGGAGAGGTCGAGGGGTACGTAAGCGGCACCCGTTTTGACGATGGCGAGGATCGCCACGACGAAGTCGATGCTGCGGGGGAGGGCGACGGCGACGTACTTCTCGGGCCCGGAGCCTTGGGTGATGAGGAAACGGGCGAGCTGGTTGGCGCGGGTGTTCAGCTCGCTGTAGGTGAGCTGGGTGCCGTCGTGTTCCAGAGCAGTGGCGTCAGGGGTACGCGACACCTGGGCTTCGAAGAGCTCGGAAAGCGTGGCGTCGGGAACATCGCGCGCGGTGTCGTTCCAGCCGTTGAGCAGCAGTTCACGCTCCTGCGCGGAGATGACGTCGACCTCTCCGATGGGGCGTGAGGCGTCCGTGACGGCGTTGCGCAGCAGGCGTTCCAGCCACGCCGCGATGCTCTGCGCGGTCTGCCGGTCGAAGAGGTCGGTCGCGAACTCCACCGACCCCCGCATACCGGAGGGCACACCGCTGCTGTCGTGCTGCTCTTCCACGTCGAAGGAGAGGTCGAACTTGGCCGACGCGACATCCAGCGCGTAGTCCTGCGTGGTGAGTCCGGGCAGTTCCAGCTCGGCGTCGTTGTTCTGGAAGGTCAGCATCACCTGGTAGAGGGGGTGATGGGCCAGCGAGCGGGTGGGGTTGACGATCTCCACGAGTCGCTCGAAGGGCACGTCCTGGTTCGTGTAGGCGGCCAGGTCTGTTTCCCTCACGCGTCCCAGGAGTTCGGCGAAGGTGGGGTCGCCGGAGGTGTCGGTGCGCAGCACGAGGGTGTTGATGAAGAAGCCGACGAGGTCGTCGAGGGCGTCGTCGGTGCGTCCGGCGATAGCGGAGCCG
>NZ_JAMJFM010000116.1:0-3364 GCF_023544705.1 Streptomyces sp. MCA2 | reverse complement strand
TTTTGAGACCGGCGCAGACTCGGTAGAGCTTGAGGTCGCAGTCTCGCGAGCGGCCGGTCGTTCAGCGGGGCAGGATGCGCATTACTGCCTCGTGTTCGCCGCTGAGCCGCAGGCCTTGCTGTACTGCGGCGCTCAGATCGAGGTCGCCGAGCAGGGTGGCGGCCAGCAGGTGCGGCGGTCCGGTCAGTGACGCGGTGGGGTGGTCGACCCGGCCGGCGTGTGTGTGCACCGAGCCGTCCTTGACTTCGATGACCAGGTCTTCGTTGCCGTCGGCGTGCAGTTGCAGGGCGATTGCCGGCTGGTCGGGGCGGTGGTCGGTCAGTGCCCGGGCGGGCATGTCCAGCCAGTGGGTGCGGAAGGTGTCGTTGCCGCCCGGCTCACGCAACAGCGGCACGCCCCACCGGCTCAGTTCCTGTAGCACCGGCTCGAGCGTGCGGCCACGCTCGGTGAGGGAGAACAGGGTGGTGGCCACCGGCGGCGGGGCGGCCTCGCGGTGGATCAGGCCGGCTTCCTCGAGTTCGCGGAGCCGGTCGACCAGCAGGTTGCTGGCGATCCCGGGCAGCCCGTTGCGCAGGTCGGTGTGCCGGCAAGGACCCAGGGCGAGCAGTTCACGGACGATCAGCAGGGTCCATCGGTCGCCGATGGTGTCCAGTGCTTTCGCGATGCCGCAGTACTGCCCGTAGGTGCGCATGCCACCATCCTACATCGTGGTGTTGAGATTCAAAACTCTCTTGTTGACTTTCTCAACAACGTCGGTCTAGCGTCGCTGCCCATGACCCCCACCCTTTCTGTGCGTCGGCTGGCCTGGGCCGGCGTCGAGATCCGTCTCGGCGACACCCGCCTGCTGATCGATCCGCTCGAGAACGTCGCTCCGCTGGCGCCGGTGATGGGGCCGCCGCACCGGCCGGTCGACCCGGTCGATACCCCGCCCGGCACCCACGCCCTCATCACCCACCTGCACCCCGACCACTACGACCACGACCTGATCGCCCGGATCGCGGCCACCGGCACGATCGGCTGCCACACCCCCAGCGCGGCCGGGCTGCGCGAGGCGGGCATCACCCCCGTTGCCCAGGACCTGGGTCAGTCACGGCGCATCGGAGAGCTGTCCGTCACCCCGGTGACCTCGCTGGACTGGCGCGGCAACGACTGTGACCAGGTCGCCTGGGTCGTCGAAGGCACCGGCCGGCGGGTCATCCACTGCGGCGACACCCAGTGGCACGGCAGCTGGTGGCAGATCGCCCGCGACCACGGCCCGTTCGACGTCGCGTTCGTCCCGGTCAACGGTGTCATCGCCCACTTCGAGGGCTACGCGGCCAACGTCCCGGCGACCATGACCCCTGAGCAGGGCGTCGAGGCCGCCGTCGCACTCGGCGCCGGCACCGTCTGCGCCATGCACTACGGCCTGTTCCACAACCCGCCGTTCTACACCGAACAACCCGACATCGAGCAGCGCTTCCAGCACGCCGCCGACGAGCGCGGCATCACCGCGGCCATCATCGCCGACGGCCAGCCCGTCCTCTGACCATCAGAAACAAGGAGCAACACATGAAGATCGTCCTGTTCGGTGCCAGCGGCAACATCGGCCGGCCCACCACCGAGGAACTACTGCGTCGCGGCCACACCGTCACCGCGGTCACCCGAGCCGGCCACATCGACGGACTCAAGCACAAGGCCCTGACCGTGACCACCGGTGACGTCACCGACCCCGCGGCGGTCGCCGGCCTCGCCGCCTCCCACGACGCCGTGCTCTCGGCCGTCGGCCCCCGGATCGGCCAGGAAAGCGACCGCGCCACGATCGTCGGTGCCGCCCGTGCGCTGATCGACGGACTCCGCCGAGCCGGCGTCACCCGCCTGGTCACCATCGGCGGTGCCGGTAGCCTACGCACGCCGACCGGCGCCCGGGTCATGGACGACCCGGACTTCCCCGCGCTGTGGAAGGCCAACGCCGAGGCCCAGTCCGAAGCGCTCGACCTCTACCGCGGCGTGCACGACCTCGACTGGACGTACGTGTCGCCCGCCGCAGTCATCGGAGCGGGCGAGCGGACCGGGGCCTACCGCAGCGCCGGGGACACCCTGCTCACCGACGACGACGGCAACAGCCGCATCTCGTACGCCGACTACGCGATCGCCTTGGCCGACACGATCGAGAGCGGCACCGCGATCCGCCGCCGCATCACCGTGGCGTACTGAGCCATGAGCAACGACGCCGCCGGCCGGCAAACCCGATTCATCGTCCTGCTCGCAGCGCTCGTGGCCCTGGGACCACTGTCCATCGACGGCTACCTGCCCGGACTGCCGGACCTCGCCGGCGACCTGCGCGCCGGCGCCGCGGCCACCCAGCTCACCATCACCGCCTGCCTGGCCGGGCTGGCCATCGGGCAGCTGATCGCCGGGCCGCTGAGCGACACCTACGGCCGGCGGCGTCCGTTGCTGGCGGGCCTCGCCCTCTACACGATTGCCAGCGCGCTCTGCGCGGTGGCGCCCGACGTCCGGACCTTCGTCGGCCTACGCCTGGTCCAGGGCATCGGCGGGGCGTTCGGCATCGTCATCGCCAACGCCATGGTCCGCGACCGCACCTCCGGAACCCGCACCGCACGTCTCTTCTCCGCACTGACCTTGATCACCGGCCTGGCGCCGGTGTTCGCGCCGGTCCTCGGCGGCCAGCTACTGCGCGTCACGGCCTGGCCTGGAATCTTCGTGGCCCTGGCCGTACTCGGCGCCGTGATGCTGGCGGCCTCCGCCGCAGGACTGCCGGAGACCCGGTCCTCCGCGTCACGCCAGCCGCTGCTGGCTGTCGTCGGGCAGCTGCTCAGCGACCGGGTCTTCACCGGGTACGTCCTGGCCAACGGCCTGGTCTTCGCGGCGATGTTCGCCTACATCTCCGGCTCGCCGTTCGTCCTGCAGGAAATCCACGGCCTGTCACCGCAGCAGTACAGCGCCGTGTTCGCCGTCAACGCCGCCGGACTCATTGCGGCCGCCCAGATCAGCGGCCGGCTGGTGGCCCGGGCCGGCGCCCGCGTGCTGCTGCTCGCCGGTCTGCTGGGCGCGACAGCCGGTGGCACCACGGTTCTGGCCGCGGTGCTGACACGGGCACCCCTGCCCGCGCTCCTGATCGGCCTGTTCGTCCTGGTCTCCAGCGTGGGCCTCGTCATGCCGAACGCCGCGGCCCAGGCCCTGGCCGACCACGGCGGACACGCCGGGTCGGCCGCCGCTCTGCTCGGCTTCAGCCAGTTCATGATCGGCGGGGCACTTGCTCCGCTGGCCGGCGCGGGTGGCGCCGCCGACGCCTTGCCGATGGGAATCATCGTCGCCGTGCTGCCGGCGCTCGCTCTGCTCACACTCGGCGTCCTCACCCGGTCGA
>NZ_JAMJFM010000115.1:0-3896 GCF_023544705.1 Streptomyces sp. MCA2 | reverse complement strand
GGGGTCGGCCATCGCCGGACGTAACGATGACGCGCTCGACGACCTCGTCGGCTTCTTCGTCAACACGCTCGTCCTGCGCACCGACACCTCCGGCGACCCCACCTTCGCCGAAGTTCTCGGACGGGTCAGGGAGACGGACCTGGCGGCCTACGCCCACCAGGACGTGCCGTTCGAGCGGCTGGTGGAGATCGTCAACCCCACCCGGTCGCTGGCCCATCACCCGCTCTTCCAGGTGATGCTCGTGCTCCAGAATGCCGCCGAGGGCGAATTCGCGATGCGCGGCCTCGTGGCCACCGAGGACGACGACGTCCATGCGGGGATCGCGAAGGTCGATCTGACCTTCAGCCTCGGGGAGCAGTTCGGTGCGGGTGGTGAAGCCGCCGGTATGCGGGGTGTGGTCGAGTTCGCGACCGACCTCTTCGACCGGCGGACCGCCGAGACCATCGCGGCACGGCTGGAACGCCTGCTGCGTACCGCCGTCGAGGACGCCGCCCGCCCGATCGGAGAGCTGGATGTGCTCTCCGTGCAGGAGCGTGAGCTGCTGCTCCACGGCTGGAACGACACCGCGCGCGACGTTCCCGACGCCACCCTCCCCGGCCTCTTCGAGGCGCAGGTGGCACGCACGCCCGACGCGCCCGCCCTCGAACACCACGGCACCCGGCTCACCTACACCGAGCTGAACACCCGCGCCAACCAGCTCGCCCATCGCCTCATCAGCAAGAACATCGGCCCCGAGCAGATCGTCGCGCTGGCCCTCCCCCGCTCCGCCGACCTCATCATCTGCATCCTCGCCGTCCTCAAAACCGGTGCCGCGTACCTCCCCGTCGACCCCGACTACCCCACCGCCCGCATCACCTACATGCTCGACGACGCCCGGCCCGCCCTGGTCATCACCGACAGCAACTCCGCCGGGCTCCCCGACACCGGCCTGCCCACACTCACCCTCCACACCGACACCGACAGCGGTGCCGGCACTGGCACCGGCAGCGGCCAGCTCACCACCAACCCCAACGACACCCACCGCACCACTCCGCTGCTCCCCACCCACCCCGCCTACCTCATCTACACCTCCGGCTCCACCGGGCACCCCAAGGGCGTCGCCGTCACCCATGACGCGGTGAACGGTTTCGCAGCCGACGGCCTCGGCCGCTGGCAGCTCGACGGCAGCAGCCGAGTGCTCCAGCTCGCCTCGCCCAGCTTCGACCCCTCGGTGTTGGAGATGTGGATGGCGTTCCGGTCGGGCGGCTGCCTGGTGGTCGCGCCGACGGGTCCGCTCGCGGGTGAGGAACTGGTCGGTGTCGTGGACGGCCTGCGCATCAGCCATGCGGTGATATCGCCGGCGGCGCTGGCGAGCATGCCGGTGCACCCGCTGCCGACGCTGCGCACGCTGATCATCGGCGGCGACGCCTTCACCGGCGAGGTCGCGGCGCGGTGGTCTTCGGGACGCAGGATGTTCAACGCCTACGGTCCGACCGAGGCGACGGTGTGGGTGACGTCGAGCAGCCCGCTTTCCGGCGCGGTGGCTCCGTCGATCGGCCGTCCGGGCTGGAACACCCGGGTGTATGTGCTGGATTCCGCGCTGCGTCCGGTGCCGGCGGGCGTGCCCGGCGAACTGTATGTGGCGGGGACGCGGCTGGCCCGCGGCTATCTGCGCCGCCCCGGGCTGACCGCCGCCCGCTTCGTCGCGGATCCGTTCGGCGCGCCCGGCGGACGGATGTACCGCACCGGCGACCTGGTCAAGTGGCGCACCGACGGCGAGCTCGAATTCGTCGGCCGCGTCGACAACCAGGTGAAGGTCCGCGGCTTCCGTATCGAGCTCGGCGAGATCCAGAACGTTCTCGCCGCGCACCCGGGCGTCGGCCGGATCGCGGTGGTCGTGCGGGAGGACCGTCCCGGCGACAAGCGCATCGTCGCCTACGTCGTGCCCATGGAGGGGGCCGACGGCCGGGTGGATCCGGCCGGTCTGCGTGACCGGGCGGCAGGGGCCCTTCCCGAGTACATGGTTCCGTCGGCGTTCGTCCAGCTCGATACGCTCCCGCTGACGCCGAACGAGAAGCTCGACCACAAGGCGCTTCCCGCTCCGGAGTACACCGGTTCCGAAGGCGGCCGCGGCCCGCGCAACGCGCAGGAGGAGATCCTGTGTGGTGTCTTTGGCGAGATTCTGGGCGTGCCCCGGGCCGGCATCGATGACAACTTCTTCGCCCTCGGCGGCCACTCCCTGCTCGCGATGCGCCTGGTCAGCCGGGTCCGCTCCGCCTTCGGCGTGGAGCTCGCCGTACGTGACCTCTTCGAGGCACCGACGGTCGCCGGTATCGCCGGGCGCCTCGGCACCGCGGCGGGCGGGCGCACGGCTCTGGTGCCGATGGAACGGCCCGAGCGGGTGCCGCTGTCCTTCGCCCAGCGCCGCCTGTGGTTCCTCCACCAGTTGGAGGGCCCCAGCCCGACGTACAACGTGCCGATGCGGCTGCGGCTGTCCGGCGAGCTGGACACCGCCGCCCTGCGCGAGGCGATGTCCGACCTCGTCGAGCGGCACGAGTCGCTGCGTACGGTCTTCCCGGAGATCGACGGCACGCCGTATCAGCAGGTGCTGGAGGGCAGCGCCGCCCGGCCGCCGGTCGAGTGCGTCCGGACGGAGCCCGGTCAGCTGGACGAGGCGATCCGGCAGGCCGCCGGTCATGCCTTCGATCTGACGGCCGAACTGCCGCTGCGGGCCTGGCTGTTCCGGACGGGTCCGGACGAGCACGTCCTGTTGCTGCTGGCGCACCACATCGCCAGTGACGGCTGGTCGATCGCCCCGCTCGCGCACGATCTGGCGGTCGCCTATGCCGCACGGAGCAAGGGCACGGCTCCGCAGTGGAAGCCGCTGCCGGTGCAGTACGCCGACTACACGCTGTGGCAGCGCGAGATCCTCGGCGACGAGAGCGACCCGCAGTCCCTCATCTCCGGTCAGGTCGACTACTGGCGACAGCATCTGGCCGGCCTTCCCGACCTGCTGGAGCTGCCCACCGACCGTCCGCGGCCGGCCGAGGCCGGCTACCAGGGCGACAGTCTCGACTTCTTCTGGGACGTCGCGTTGCACGAAGGCGTCGCCCGCCTGGCGCGTGAGCACCAGGCGAGCGTGTTCATGGTCGTGCAGGCAGCGCTGGCGACCCTGCTGACCCGCCTCGGCGCGGGCACCGACATCGCCATCGGCTCGCCGACCGCCGGTCGCGCCGATGAAGCTCTCGATGACCTGGTCGGGTTCTTCATCAACACGCTGGTGCTGCGCACCGACACCTCCGGCAACCCGTCGTTCGCCGACCTGCTCGGACGGGTGCGGGAAACCGACCTGGCGGCCTACGCCCACCAGGACGTGCCCTTCGAGCGGCTCGTGGAGATCGTCAACCCTGCCCGGTCGCTCGCGTACCACCCGCTGTTCCAGGTGATGCTGAGCTTCGAGGCCGCGTCCGCCGATGTGCCGCTGGACGGACTCGACAGCAGGTTGGAGTCCTCGGGCTCCGATACCTCGAAGTTCGACCTCGAATTCGGGCTGGAGGAGAAGGTCACGGCTGACGGGCTGCCCGCCGGTATGGCGGGAACGGTGGACTTCGCCACGGATCTGTTCGACCGCGCCTCGGTGGACGCGCTCACCGCCCGGCTGGAGCGTCTGCTGCGGGCGGCCGTCGCCGACGCCTCACAGCCGATCGCCGACCTGGACATCCTCTCGGCGCCCGAGCGCACCACACTGCTGCACACCTGGCCCAGCGCCGTACGCGAACTACCGGACGGCACAGCCCTGCCGGACCACGTCCGCGTCTACGTCCTGGACCAGGACCGACAGCCGGTGCCCGCCACCGTCCCCGGCCAACTGCACCTCGCCGGACCCGACCTGACCAGCACCACCCTCACCGGCCACG
>NZ_JAMJFM010000114.1:0-3980 GCF_023544705.1 Streptomyces sp. MCA2 | reverse complement strand
GCTGGCCCAGATCGAGCTGTTCACCAAGCCCGCCGAGTACCCCACCGACGTCTACGTGCTGCCCAAGCACCTCGACGAGAAGGTGGCCCGCCTCCACCTCGACTCCCTCGGCGTCAAGCTCACCGAGCTGCGCCCCGAGCAGGCCGCCTACATCGGCGTCGAGGTCGAGGGCCCGTACAAGCCCGACCACTACCGCTACTGATCCAACAGGCGATCACCAACCGGTCGGCCCCGCCGGCCGTTGGTGTTCTCCACAGCAGCCGGTGATCCCAGGCCCTCGCCACACACGGCGGGGGCCTGGCCCGTCCGTAAGCACCCCGCACCGACCCGCCACCCCCGACTCACCGGCCCGTCGCCGCCAGAAGGACTTGACCCCCCATGCCCCGCGGCCACTACTCCCTCCACGACCCGCACGATCACACCCCCCTGGGTGAAGAGCACTTCCACTGCGCCACCGGCCCCTCCGGCTGGCGCTACGTCTCCCAGATCGTCAACCCCTCCGGCGACCACATCGGCTCCGTCGACCTCACCCTCGACGAGCTCGGCCGCCCCATCCGCCTCGAACTCCACGCCTCCGCCTGGCAGGTCCGCGGCGCCGCCCTGGAGGGCGTCACCTGGGTACGCACCGACCCGACCGGTGAACACGCCACCGAAGGCAACGTCCCCGCCCACGCCTTCACCGGCGCGTCCCCCGCCTTTCTCATCGCCACCGCCCGCCTCCTGCGCCCCGCCCTCGGCGCCGGCGCCGTCCGCACCCGCCTCGTCGCCTTCACACCCCCCGTCCTCGCCCCCCGCACGCTCGACCAGTCCTGGGCCCTGCTGAAAAGCACACCACACGCCACTGACAACGCCCCCCTCATCGCCTACGAATACCAGGTCAACGACCTGGAAACCGGCGAACAGCACACCGTCCACATCGCCGGCGACGTGGTCCTCTCCGCCCCCGGCATCGAACTCGAATCCCTCGAGTCCCCACCGTCGACGTTCCCCTGACCTGCCCTGCCTGACCCGGCCCGGTGATCTGCCCCGGCCCGGCTCGGCCCCCTGACCCGGTCTGACCCGGCCCGGCTCGGCCTCACCTGAGCCGGTCTGACTCGGCCCCGCCGCTCGCCCCCTCACAGCGCGCCAGGAGCCGACTCGCAGCACGCCACGGACCGCGCCCGGGACCGCCCACCGCACGTACGCCCCGCCGACCGAACGCGGGAGGCACAGCGTGACCTCGGCCGACGGATGGAGCAGCGGCGCCATATCGTCGCGGTGCGCGCGGCCGGTTCACCGCGCTGTGGACGGTCTCCCGGATCTACTGCCGAAGGGGGCGGCCGGACGACCATCAGCGAGTTGAGGCCCGGCGCCGCGAGCCGTCCCCTCTCCACCCACCGGCCAGCCGCAGCCACCCCCGACACGGTCCCCTGAATCCGCGGCTGAATCCGCGGCGCCGCCTTCGCCCCCAGCTCACACCGGAGGCGCAAACCCCGTACGAGGCGGCCGCCCTCCTTTGCCACCCCCCTCATCGCCCGCACGCTCCCGCACCGGCGCCCCGAAACCCCCGCCACCGTCATGACGAGCCGGCCCGCCCCGGGCCACAGCCTCGCTCCCGGCCCCGGGCGACGCCCAAGCCCCCACCGGCCCCGACGCGACCGCATCCCCCGCGGTGTCCGACGCCGGGACATCCCCCGCCACCCCCACAGGCTGAACCGACGCCACCGGTTCACCACCCCAAGGCCCCCCACGACCCGCAAAGCCCGACGCCCCGACCGCGGCCGCCCCGAAGGCCCGCTGCGACTCCCGTGCCTGCCGTTCCCCGACCACCGCCGCCAGATACGCCACCGGATGTACGCCCGCAGGCGCGGGCGCCCCGGTGAACCCCCGCAGATCCTCCGCCAGCCGCCCCGCCATCGCCCCGCCGACCTGCGGATCGAGCTGCCCCATCCGCGCCAGGTACTGCCGCACCGTCAGCCACCACCCATCGGGCACCCGCGACAGATCCAGCGCCCCGAGCTCGGCCACCAGCCACGGTGGCGGAGGCGGCAGCGCCATTCCCGCCTCCGCCACCGGCATCCGCTCCCGTATGACCAACGTCCCCGCGAACACATCCCCCATCCGACGCCCCCGCGCCGACACCAACGAGGCGATGGCCGCCACCACCCCCATCGTCATGACGATCTCGATGGCCCCCATCGCCCCGCGCACCAACGCATGCCGGAACCGGATCGGCCCGCCGTCCTCCCGTACGACCCGCAGCCCGCAGACCAGCTTCCCCAGCGACCGGCCGTGGCTCAGCGTCTCGATGACAATCGGTATCCCGACCTGCACCAGGACGAACGTCGCCACCGACACGGCCGCCACCGCCGCACTGTCCATCGACGACGTCGCGCTCAACAGCAGCAGCGATACGCCGAGGTAGACCGCCCAGGCCACCGCCACATCCACGGCCACTGCCAGTCCCCGGCTCGGCAGCCTGGCCGGCCGCAGCCCCAGCACCACCGCTTCACCCGTTACGAGCTCACTCACGCCGCGCCCCACTCCCTCTCGATCCCCGAAGTCCCGCCCACCCCACGACGGACACGGCCAGTCTGCCAAGCTGATCCGGCCCCCATCCACGGCGCTGCGAGGAGCGACACCCGATGGACCTCGATGTCTTCGTCACGGCCCATGGCGCCGAATGGGACCGCCTCGACACCCTGTTGCACCGCAAACGCCGCCTCACGGGTGCTGAGGCCGACGAACTCGTCGCTCTCTACCAACGCACCACCACACACCTCTCCCTCCTCCTCTCCAGCGCCCCGGACCCCGCGCTGACCAGCCGCCTCACTTCCCTCGTGGCCCGCGCCCGCAGCACGGTCACCGGCGCCCGCAAGGCCTCCTGGCGCGACGCCGCCCACTTCTTCACCACGGCCTTCCCGGCAGCGGTCTACCGCCTGCGCCACTGGTGGATCCCCACCGCGATCCTCTCGACCGCGGTCGCCGCCCTCATCGGCTGGTGGATAGCCGCACACCCCGAGGTCCAGGCGGCGATCGGCGCCCAGGAGGACCTCCGCAACATGACCCGCCCCGGCGGGGAGTACGAGACGTACTACTCCAGCCACCCCGCCGCATCCTTCGCGGCCCAGGTATGGACGAACAACGCGCAGGCCGTAGCCCTGTGCCTGGTCCTCGGCGCCTTCGCCGGCCTCCCCGTCCTGTGGGTCCTCTTCCAGAACATGCTCAACCTGGGTGTCGGCATCGGCCTGATGTCCTCAGCCGGCCGCCTCGACACCTTCCTCGGCCTGATCCTTCCGCACGGCCTCCTCGAACTGACCGCCGTCTTCGTCGCGGCCGGCATCGGCCTCCGTCTGGGCTGGACCCTCATCGACCCGGGCCACCGCACCCGCCGGACTGCCCTGGCCGAAGAAGGCCGCTCCGCCCTGGGAGTCGCCATCGGTCTCGCCGCGGTGCTCTTCGTATCCGGCGTCCTCGAAGGCTTCGTCACCCCTTCCGGCCTGCCCACCTGGGCCCGCATCGGCATCGGCATAGCCGCTGAACTGGCCTTCCTCCTGTACGTCTATGTCCTGGGCGGCCGCGCCGTACGTGCCGGAGCCATCGGCGACGTCGACCTCACCGACCGCGAAGCCACCGTCCCCACCGCCGCGTGATGTGCATCGGGCCCGGCTGACCTGCTAATCTCCTCTTCGCCCCAGGAGCCCGTTGACACGAGCACCAGGGGGAGGTAGATTCGAACGGTTGCGGCGAACTGGACAAGTTCATCCGCGGCAGGTAGTCTCTTCTCCGCTTCGGCCGGAATATCAATTCGGCGAAGCGCAACCGACCACTTACCGGAAGCCCCGGCTGATTAATTCGGCCGAACTCCTTCTGATAAAGTCGGAAAAGCCAAAAGGCACCCCCTCCGACGGGGAATCGGAAACGAATTCGGGCCGGCAACGGAACGAAATCGGGCCTGGTAGAGTCGGAAAGGCCGGAAAGCGAAAGCCGAACGGTCGACT
>NZ_JAMJFM010000113.1:0-4310 GCF_023544705.1 Streptomyces sp. MCA2 | reverse complement strand
GTGCGGTGGCGCCCTCGAAGAGTTCGAGAAGTCTCTGGAGCGGGTCGTAGCCCTCGCTGCGGCGGTCATGGATCAGATCGAGAGCCACCTTGACCTGTTCTTCGTCCAGCCGCGCGATCGGCAGGATCTTGCTCGCGTGCACGATCGCCGAGTCCAGACCGGCCTTGACGCACTCGTCCAGGAACACGGAGTTGAGAACGATCCGCGCGGCCGGGTTGAGTCCGAAGGAGATGTTCGACAGGCCGAGCGTGGTCTGTACGTCCGGGTGGCGACGCTTCAGTTCGCGGATCGCCTCGATGGTGTGGATGCCGTCCTTGCGGGACTCCTCCTGACCCGTGCAGATCGTGAAGGTCAGGGTGTCGATGAGGATGTCCGATTCGTGGATGCCCCAATGGGTCGTCAGGTCCTCGATGATGCGCTCGGCGATGGCGACCTTGTGCTCGACGGTGCGGGCCTGGCCCTCCTCGTCGATCGTGAGCGCCATGAGTGCGGCACCGTGCTCGCGGGCGAGGGCGGTGACCTTCGCGAAGCGGGACTCGGGCCCGTCGCCGTCCTCGTAGTTGACGGAGTTGATGACCGCACGGCCGCCGAGCTTCTCCAGACCGGCCTGGATGACGTTCAGCTCCGTGGAGTCCAGCACGATCGGCAGCGTCGAGGCGGTCGCGAACCGGCCGGCCAGCTCCTCCATGTCCGCCACACCGTCACGGCCCACATAATCGACACACAGGTCGAGCAGGTGCGCACCCTCACGGATCTGGTCCCGGGCCATCTCCACACAGTCGTCCCAGCGGCCCTCCAGCATCGCCTCACGGAACTTCTTCGACCCGTTGGCATTGGTCCGCTCACCGATCGCCAGATACGACGTGTCCTGACGGAACGGCACCGTCTGATACAGCGACGCCGCCCCCGGCTCCGGACGCGGCTCACGCACCGGCGGAGCGATCCCCCGCACCCGCTCGACGACCTGCCGCAGATGCTCCGGCGTGGTGCCACAGCACCCCCCGACCAGCGACAGCCCGTACTCCGCAACGAAGGTCTCCTGCGCGTCGGCCAGCTCACCGGCCGTCAGCGGGTAATGCGCACCGTTCTTACCCAGCACCGGCAGCCCCGCATTGGGCATACACGCGATCGGTACCCGCGCATGACGCGCCAGATACCGCAGATGCTCACTCATCTCCGCCGGGCCGGTGGCGCAGTTCAGACCGATCATGTCGATGCCCAGCGGCTCCAGCGCCGTCAGCGCCGCGCCGATCTCCGACCCCAGCAGCATCGTGCCGGTCGACTCCACCGTCACCGAACAGATCACCGGC
Organism: Streptomyces sp. MCA2; assembly: GCF_023544705.1. Lineage (NCBI taxonomy): Bacteria > Bacillati > Actinomycetota > Actinomycetes > Kitasatosporales > Streptomycetaceae > Streptomyces > Streptomyces sp. MCA2. Next base: position 3,000 of record NZ_JAMJFM010000113.1, on the reverse strand, counting down.
AGATTGCTGCCCGTCACCTCCAGTGCACGGCGCGCGCCCAGGATGGCGGCCTTCGTCTGGAGCAGGTCCTGCGTGGTCTCCACCAGCAGCGCGTCCGCACCGCCGGCGATCATCCCCTCGGCGTTCTGCTGATAGGCGTCGCGCAGCGTCACATACGGGGCATGGCCCAGGGTCGGCAGCTTCGTGCCCGGTCCCATCGACCCCAGCACATAGCGCTGCTGACCGGTCGAGGCGGTGAACTCGTCCGCCACCTCCCGCGCGATGCGCGCACCCGACTCCGACAGTTCGAAGACCCGCTCGGGGATGTCGTACTCCGCCAGCGCCGCAAAGTTCGCACCGAAGGTGTTGGTCTCCACACAGTCCACACCGACCGCGAAGTACTCCTCGTGCACCGAACGCACGATGTCCGGCCGGGTGACATTGAGGATCTCGTTGCAGCCCTCCAGCTGCTGGAAGTCCTCCATGGACGGGTCCTGGGCTTGGAGCATGGTGCCCATCGCACCGTCGGCGACCACCACCCGCGAGGCCAGAGCGGCACGCAGCGATGCGACGCGGGCGGTCATGAGCGTGCTCCCAGCCACGGGGTGAACAGCCGTGCGGCGGTGGGCCCGTAGGCCGTGGTGAGGTCCGCGAGCAGGCCGGCGGGCCGTGCGTCGTACTCCTGCGGGCCCGTCGTGCGCAGCGCCGCGGTGGCCAGCGCGCAGCCCAGCTGTGCAGCGGCCGCCGGCTCCAGGCCGTGGCTCGTCGCGGCGAGGAAACCGGCGCGGAAGGCGTCGCCCGCACCGGTCGGATCGGCGGTCGTCCCGGCCGGGACGGCGGGCACCCGGCACGGCTGCGCGCCGTTCCGGTCGATCCGTACGCCGTCCGCACCGAGTGTGGTGACCCAGGTCCCGACCCGTCGCAGCGCGTCCTGGCGCTGCCATCCGGTGCGTTCCAGGAGGAGGGCGGCCTCGTACTCATTGGTGAACAGCCAGCGTGCGCCGTCCACGAGGTCCCTGACCTGCTCCCCGTCCAGGCCGGCCAGTTGCTGGGAGGGGTCGGCGGCGAAGGGAATGCCCGCGGCCCGGCACTCGGAGGTGTGCCGCAGCATCGCCTCGGGGTCGTTCGGGGAGACGAGCACCAGGTCGAGGCCGCCCGTGTGCCGGACGACCTGCGGGATGCCGAGGTCCCTGGCCTCCGTCATGGCGCCCGCGTAGAAGGCGGCGATCTGGTTCATGTCCCGGTCGGTCAGGCTGAGGAAGCGTGCCGTCTGCCGGGTCGCGGAGACATGGACGACGTCGGTGTCGACCCCGTGCTCCTTGAGCCGGACCCGGTACTCCGCGAAATCGTCGCCCACGGCACCGACCAGCACGGGGTTGAGCCCCAGCACACCGAGGCCGTACGCGATGTTGGCGGCGACCCCGCCGCGGCGGACGTCCAGGGCGTCGACGAGGAAGGAGAGCGAGAGCTTGTCCAGCTGGTCGGGCAGGAGCTGGTCGGCGAACCTTCCGGGGAAGGCCATGAGGTGGTCGGTGGCGATGGAGCCGCTGACGGCGATGCGCATCTCAGACTCCTGCGGCCTTGCGCAGGGCGTCCACCCGATCGGTGCGCTCCCAGGTGAACTCCGGCAGCTCCCGGCCGAAGTGGCCGTAGGCGGCGGTCCGGGCGTAGATGGGGCGGAGCAGGTCGAGATCGCGGATGAGGGAGGCAGGACGGAGGTCGAAGACCTCGGCAACGGCCTTCTCGATCCGGTCGACGGCCACCGTCGCGGTGCCGAAGGTCTCGACGAAGAGGCCGACGGGCTGCGCCTTGCCGATGGCGTAGGCCACCTGGACCTCGCAGCGGCGGGCCAGTCCGGCGGCGACCACGTTCTTCGCCACCCAGCGCATCGCATAGGCCGCGGAGCGGTCGACCTTGGACGGGTCCTTGCCCGAGAAGGCGCCGCCGCCGTGCCGGGCCATGCCGCCGTACGTATCGATGATGATCTTCCGGCCGGTGAGGCCCGCGTCGCCCATGGGGCCGCCGACCTCGAAGCGCCCGGTCGGATTGACCAGCAGCCGGTAGCCGTCGGTGTCCAGCTTGATCCCGTCGTCGGCCAGCTGCCGGAGCACGTGCTCGACGACGAACTCGCGGATATCGGGGGCCAGCAGGGCCTCCAGGTCGATGTCGGAGGCGTGCTGGGACGAGACCACGACGGTGTCCAGGCGGGTCGGCTGGTTGCCGAGGTACTCGATGGTGACCTGGGTCTTGCCGTCCGGGCGCAGGTAGGGAACGGTGCCGTCCTTACGGACCTCCGTCAGCCGCTGGGCGAGCCGGTGGGCCAGCTGGATCGGCAGCGGCATCAACTCGGGGGTGTCGTCGCAGGCATAGCCGAACATCAGGCCCTGGTCGCCGGCGCCCTGGGCGTCGAGCGCGTCCCCGGCTTCGGCGGCGTCGTCCGCCACCCGCTTCTCGTACGCGGTGTCGACGCCCTGCGCGATGTCGGGGGACTGGGCGCCCAGGGAGACGGAGACGCCGCAGGAGGCTCCGTCGAAGCCCTTGGCGGACGCGTCGTAGCCGATGTCGAGGATCTTCTCGCGCACGAGGGCGGCGATCGGCGCACAGGCGGTCGTGGTCACCTCACCGGCGAGGTGCACCTGCCCGGTGGTGATGAGGGTTTCGACGGCCACCCGGGAAGCGGGGTCCGCCGCCAGCAGCGCGTCGAGCACGGTGTCGCTGATCTGGTCGGCGATCTTGTCGGGGTGGCCCTCGGTCACGGACTCCGAGGTGAACAGGCGGCGGGACATGTGCACTCCTGGTGTCGGCGGTTCCGGGGGTGGTCAGTAGCGGTAGTGGTCGGGCTTGTACGGGCCCTCGACCTCGACGCCGATGTAGGCGGCCTGCTCGGGGCGCAGCTCGGTGAGCTTGACGCCGAGGGCGTCGAGGTGGAGGCGGGCCACCTTCTCGTCGAGGTGCTTGGGCAGCACGTAGACGTCGGTGGGGTACTCGGCGGGCTTGGTGAACAGCTCGATCTGGGCCAGG
>NZ_JAMJFM010000112.1:0-4425 GCF_023544705.1 Streptomyces sp. MCA2 | reverse complement strand
TGGCGGATGTGGCTGCGTCCGCCACGTCCACTGCGTCCGCCGTGTCCGCCGCTTCCGTGGTGGTTCCGCCCTGTTGGGCAGCCGTCGCCTCCGGTCGTCCGGCGCCGAAGACGAGGCGGATGTTGTCGATGAGTCGTGTGCTGCCCACCTTGGCGGCGACCGCGAGGATGGCCTCGCCCTCGTACGCGTCCGGGACCTCGGTGAAGTCCGACGGGTCGACCAGGGCCAGGTAGTCGAGCGTGAGCGGCGGATCCAGACGGGCGGCGTCGTCCAGCACCGCGCGGGCCGCGGCGCGCGCCACCGCCGGGCCGTGCAGGACGCCCGCGGCGGCGTAGGCGACGGCGTGTGCGTCGGCGGCGGCCCGGTCCTCGCCGAGGGCGGCCAGCGCCGCGGCACGGTCCGGCGCCGGGTGGTGGCCCACGGAGGCGGCACGGACGCGCAGCGCCTCCTCGGCGGCGAGCCGGTCGCGGGCCGCGAACAGCGCCGCCGACAGCGCGAGCGCGGTGCAGCGCTCCGGGCCGGAGAGGTAGCGGTTGCGGCTGGAGAGGGCGAGTCCGTCTTCCTCGCGCACCGTGGGGACGCCGACGATCTCGACGGGGAAGTTGAGGTCGGCGGCCATCCGCGTGATGACCGCGAGCTGCTGGGCGTCCTTCTGCCCGTAGAAGGCGAGGTCCGGCGCCGTCAGATGCAGCAGCTTGGCGACGACGGTCAGCACGCCGTCGAAGTGCCCGGGGCGGCTGGCGCCTTCCAGGAGGGTGCCCATGGGGCCCGCGGCGATCCGGATCTGCGGTTCGCCGCCCGGGTAGACCTCGTCGACGGACGGGGCGAAGACCACGTCCGCGCCCGCCGCGGCGGCCAGCTCGACATCCGCGTCCAGGGTGCGCGGATAGCGGTCGAGGTCCTCCCCGGCACCGAATTGCAGCGGATTGACGAAGACCGTGACGACGACCTGGCCCTCGGGGCCGACCCGGTGGCGGGCGGCGCGGACCAAGGTGGCGTGGCCCTCGTGCAGAGCGCCCATGGTCATGACGACGGCGCGGGCACCGGTGCTGCGCGGCAGGTCGCGGAGGGCGGCGGCGGTGTGGACGAGGTGGGCGGCGTGGCTTGCGTCCGCGGGCGGGGCGGGGTGGCTTGCGTCCGCGGGCGGGGCGGGGTGGCTTGCGTCCGCGGGCGGGGCGGGGTGGCTTGCGTCCGCGGTCCGGGCCTGGTGGCCGGCGTCCACGGGCGGGGTGGGATGGCTCGCGTTCGCGGGCTGGTCCGGGTGGGGGCTCAGCGGCGAGGAGGTCATCGGTCGCCTTCCTCGGGGCCGTGGTCGGGGGCGTCGGGCGCGTCGGGGTCCGGGCCGGAGACGTCGGGGCCGCGGGGGTCGGAGTCCGGGCCGGACGTGTCGGGGGCGGAGGTGCCCGGTGCGGGGCCGGGGCCGTCGCCGTGGTCGGCGAGCACATCGAGCAGGTCCTCGGCCAGTTCCGGCTTCAGCAGACCGTGGTCCAGCGCCCGGTCCGCGGTCGTACGGGCCATGGCGACATACCCGGCGACGCTCTGCGGCGCATGCCGGCGCAGCTCCGCGATATGGGCGGCGACGGTGCCGGCGTCACCCCGTGCGACCGGGCCGGTCAGCGCCGCGTCACCGGACCGCAGCGCGTTGTCCAGGGCGGCGCCGAGCAGCGGCCCCAGCATCCGGTCCGGGGCCTGCACGCCCGCGTCGTGGAGCAGCTCCATCGACTGGGCCACGAGCGTGACCAGGTGGTTTGCGCCGATGGCGAGCGCCGCGTGGTAGAGCGGACGGGCTGATTCCGCGATCCACTCGGGCTCCCCGCCCATCTCGATGACCAGCGCTTCGGCGGCCATCCGCAGCTCGTCGGGCGAGGTCACGCCGAACGAGCAGCCGGCCAGCCGCTGGACGTCCACGGAGGTGCCGGTGAACGTCATGGCCGGGTGCAGGGCGAGCGGCAGGGCGCCGGCGCGGGTGGCCGGGTCCAGCACGGCGGTGCCGAACCGGCCGGAGGTGTGCACCAGCAGCTGGCCGGGCCGTACGGCGCCGGTCTCGGCGAGGCCGCTCACCAGGTCGGCGAGGGCGTCGTCGGGGACGGTCAGCAGAACGAGGTCGGCACGGGCGAGCACCTCGGCCGGGGTGACCAGCGGGACATCGGGCAGCAGCTCGGCGGCGCGTCGTACGGAGGCGTCGGAGACGCCCGACACGGCAACCGGGCGATGCCCTGCGAGCTGGAGCGAAGCGGCGAGGGCGGGCCCGACACGGCCCGCGCCGACGACTCCGACGGTCAGCCGGGCGGGGCGGTCCTGGGCCTCGGTGGGTGGCATTGCATTCACGCGGCGATGGCCTTCCGTTCCAGTCCGCGGGGGGTACCGGACGATTCATCGCCATGCTACGCGAGTGTTTCCGGCGGTATTCAGAGCTGTGCGGAAGGTGAGACGGGGGTCTCGCGCGGGAGTTATCCACAGGGGTCGCGGCGCCGCGCGGGACTGCGCCATGCTCGATGCAACGAAGCGCAGAAGAAGCGCAGAAAGCGTCAGGGAAACAGCAGCCAGGGGGCATATGAGGCGCATGGGGGAAGCGGACGGCGGCGTGACGGACTCGGGGTCTGAGTCGGGCTCGGGCTCGGGCTCGGGCTCGCGGGAAGTCTCGGGTGGCGATGCGGGGCGTATTACGGGCGGGGCGGTGCGGGAAAGCTCGGGGGGAACTGCTGGGCGTACTTCGGGGCGCGTGTCGGACGACGCTTCGGGCGGGGCGGCCGTGGATGGTCCAGGCAGTGCCACCGATCAGGCCTCGGAGGGCGCCTCGGGTGCCGCACAGGCCGGGACGAGTGCCGAGTCGGCGAAGCGGGCGCGGAGGCTGGCGGCCTTCCGCGGCTCGGAGCGCATGCTGGCGGGAGACGCGTCCCTGGAGACCCTCCGCGAGCGGCTGGACCGTCTGGTGGCCGATGCTCCGGCCGCGCACGACCTGGACAACCGGCCGGATTTCTACGGCAACGACGACAGCGTGGTCGGCGAGCTGGAACGCCGGACCGCCGACGCCCTGGGCACCGAGGCCGCCGCCTTCTTCCCGACCGGCACGATGGCCCAGCAGGTGGCGCTGCGCTGCTGGGCAGGGCGTACGGGCAACGCAACGGTCGCCGGCCATCATCTGTCGCATCTGGAGATGCATGAGCGCGACGCCTATGCGGTGGTCAGCGGGCTGCGCATGGTGCATCCGACGAACGCACCGCGACTGCCGACCGCCGCGGAGATATATGACCTGGCGGAGCCGTTCGGAGCCCTTTCTCTCGAACTCCCACTGCGGGAGGCCGGATTCGTCCTGCCGTCGTGGGACGAGCTGACCACGGTGGTGGCGGCGGCGCGGGACCGTGATGCGGTGGTGCACTTCGACGGCGCGCGACTGTGGGAGTGCGGCCCGCACTTCGGCCGTACGCTCCCGGAGATCGCGGCCCTCGCGGACAGCGTGTACGTCTCCTTCTACAAGTCACTGGACGGCATATCGGGCGCCGCGCTCGCGGGCACCGAGGACTTCGTCGAGGAGGCACGGGCCTGGCGGCACCGGTACGGCGGTCAGCTGTTCCAGCAGTGGCCGGCCGCGCTGGCCGCGCTGATCGGCATGGACCGTGAGCTGCCACGACTGCCGGAGTACGTGGCCCATGCGAAGGTCGTGGCCCGCGCGCTGGGCGAGGGCCTGGCCGAGGCCGGTGTCCCGTGGTTCAGGGTGCACCCGGAGGTGCCGCACACCCATCAGTTCCACGTGTGGCTGCCGCACCCGCCCGAGCTGCTCGACGAGGCCGTCCTGCGCCAGGCGGAGGAAACCAGGACAGCGGTGTTCCAGAGGTGGTTCGAGCCCACGCCGCCCGGCCCGCCCGGCGTGGCACTGACCGAGGTGACGGTTTCCGCGTCCGCCATGGACTGGACGGAGACAGAGATACGAGCGGCCACCAAGGAGTTCATGGACTCCGTGCGCCGCGTTGGGGGGTGAGGGCGCCGGGGGTGGGGTTGGCGTGGTCTTGAGGGGGGCTGGGCCTCGGGGCGGCGGTGAGGGCTGCGGCGGGGGGCCTGTGACTGCGGTGGGGCCCGCGGCTGCGGTGGGGCTCGGGGGCGGCCATGAGGCTCGGGACGCCGGGCCTTAGGGCTCAGGGCGACGGGCTGGGGGCGTCGAGCCTTGAGTGCAGGGCGGCGGGGCTTGGGCGCTGGGCGGTGGGCCTTGGGCTGGGGGCGCTGAGCCTTGGGCGCAGGGCGGCAGGCCTCGGGCGCTGGGCGGTAGGCCTTGGGCTGGGGACGACGAGCCTCGGGCGCTGGACGGTGGCCTTGGGATGGGGGCGGCGGGCCTTGGGCTGAGCTGGGGACGGGACGGGGCGAGGCTCCGGGCTCCGGGCTCCGGGCTCCGGGCTCCGGGCTCCGGGCTCCGGGCTCCGGGCTCCGGGC
>NZ_JAMJFM010000111.1:0-4601 GCF_023544705.1 Streptomyces sp. MCA2 | reverse complement strand
CCCTCCGCACAAACGGACCCCCAGCCCCGAGGGAACCCCCACCCCGACACAACCCACCCACAGCGCCCTCCCCCCTCCCCCGCCCAAACGCAAGACCCGGCCCCCGCACACAGCGGGAACCGGGTCTCGTACATCAGGCAGCGAGCTGCCCGACGCTATGCGCTACACGCGATGCGCGAGGTCAGTGCGAGTGTCCGTGGCCGTGACCGGCCTCGGCCTGCTCGTCCTCCGCGGGCTTCTCGACGACCAGGGTCTCGGTCGTCAGGAGCAGCGAGGCGATCGACGCGGCGTTCTCCAGGGCGGAGCGGGTGACCTTCACCGGGTCGATGACGCCGGCCTTGACCAGGTCGCCGTACTCGCCGGTGGCGGCGTTGAAGCCGTTGCCCTTGTCCTGCTCGGCGACCTTCGCGGTGATGACGTAGCCCTCGAGGCCGGCGTTCTCCGCGATCCAGCGCAGCGGCTCGACGACGGCGCGGCGGACGACGGCGACACCGGTGGCCTCGTCGCCCTCCTTGCCCAGGGAGCCTTCCAGCACCTTGGCGGCGTGGACCAGAGCGGAGCCACCACCGGAGACGATGCCCTCCTCGACCGCGGCGCGGGTCGCGGAGATGGCGTCCTCCAGACGGTGCTTCTTCTCCTTGAGCTCGACCTCGGTGGCCGCACCCACGCGGATGACGCAGACGCCACCGGCGAGCTTGGCGAGGCGCTCCTGGAGCTTCTCGCGGTCCCAGTCGGAGTCCGTGGACTCGATCTCGGCCTTGATCTGGGCGACGCGGCCCGCGACGTCCTCGGAGTTGCCGCCACCGTCGACGATGGTGGTGTCGTCCTTGGTGACGGTCACGCGGCGGGCGGTGCCCAGCACGTCCAGACCGGCCTGGTCGAGCTTGAGGCCGACCTCCTCGGCGATGACGGTCGCACCGGTGAGGGTGGCGATGTCGCCGAGCATGGCCTTGCGGCGGTCACCAAAGCCGGGGGCCTTGACGGCAACGGCGTTGAAGGTGCCACGGATCTTGTTGACGACCAGGGTCGACAGGGCCTCGCCCTCGACGTCCTCGGCGATGATCAGCAGCGGCTTGGAGGCACCCGCCTGGATGACCTTCTCCAGCAGCGGCAGCAGGTCCTGGATCGAGGCGATCTTGCCCTGGTGGATCAGGATGTAGGGGTCCTCGAGGACGGCCTCCATACGCTCCTGGTCGGTGACCATGTACGGCGAGAGGTAGCCCTTGTCGAAGGCCATGCCCTCGGTGAAGTCCAGCTCCAGGCCGAAGGTGTTGGACTCCTCGACGGTGATGACACCGTCCTTGCCGACCTTGTCCATCGCCTCGGCGATGAGCTCGCCGACCTGCTTGTCCTGCGCGGACAGGCCGGCCACGGCAGCGATGTCGGACTTGTCGTCGATCGGACGGGCGGTCGCGAGGAGCTCCTCGGACACGGCCTTGACCGCGGCGTCGATGCCCTTCTTCAGGGCGGCCGGGGAGGCGCCGGCGGCGACGTTGCGCAGACCCTCGCGGACCAGCGCCTGCGCCAGCACGGTGGCGGTGGTGGTGCCGTCACCCGCGATGTCGTTGGTCTTGGTCGCCACCTCCTTGACGAGCTGGGCGCCAAGGTTCTCGTACGGGTCGTCGACCTCGACCTCACGGGCGATGGTGACACCGTCGTTGGTGATCGTCGGCGCGCCGAACTTCTTGTCGATGACGACGTTGCGGCCCTTGGGGCCGATCGTCACCTTGACCGTGTCGGCAAGCTTGTTGACGCCGCGCTCAAGGGCGCGACGGGCGTCCTCGTCGAACTTCAGGATCTTCGCCATGGGTTGCTTCAAGTCCTCTCATTGCGATCCTCGGCCACGACGTGGGGACCGCTGTCGCTCAAACGAACTGCGCCCCTGCCCCGGGTTGGTTAGACGCGGGAACCAGGGGCGCAGATCACGGCAAAACTGGGTGACTTACTTCTCGACGATCGCGAGAACGTCGCGAGCCGAGAGAACGAGGTAGTCCTCGTTGTTGTACTTCACCTCGGTGCCGCCGTACTTGCTGTAGAGCACGACGTCGCCGACGTTCACGTCGAGCTCGACGCGCTTGCCGTCCTCGACCCGGCCCGGGCCCACGGCCAGGACGACGCCCTCCTGGGGCTTCTCCTTGGCGGTGTCCGGAATGACCAGGCCCGAGGCCGTGGTCTGCTCGGCGTCGAGCGGCTGGACCACAATGCGGTCCTCAAGCGGCTTGATGGCAACCTTGGAGCTGGTGGTCGTCACGATCCGACCTCCCCCTTCGGAGATCTCACGGGGTTAACTGTCTGAGGTGGCGACCAGGTGGATCCGTCGTCGCGGGTGCCGGACCTGCCCGTCGCTGTGTTTCTGGCACTCCCCACTGGAGAGTGCCAACGCCGAGACTATGACGCGGTTAGCACTCGGTCAAGCGGAGTGCCAGCGCGGCGGGGTGCGCTTCCCTCCGCTCCGGTTGACCGGCCGCACGGAGCCGCGCCTCCCGGCGGCCCCCACCCCGCCGATCACGGCCATCTGGCGCGGGACCGCGGCGGGTTAAGCGCCGGCTAACGGACCGCACTACGGGCCGCATTACGGACCGCGTTACGGACCGCGTTACGGGCAGGTTCCTATCAAATCGGACACACCTTCCCGTTCCCTCGCAACCACGCCACCGGCCGCCTCGTCTACCTCCCCGACTGCCGGGCCGACGAACCGGGCACCACCCGGCCGGCCCGCGGCCTTGACGATCAGTGGCGGAGGAAACCTGTGCGTGCACCGACCAGCGTTCCCCGGGCTGCCCGGCGGCCGGAGAGCGACGCCGAGCGCACGATGACGTTCGCCGCGCTGGCCCAGGCACCGGACCGCCGGCGGACCGAGGCATGGCTGCTCGCCCTCGCCGTACTGATCGCGGACTTCGGCTACGCCATCACCGGCCTGTCGATGACCGGCCGGCTGCCCGGCGGGCTGGCCGGCTTCGCCGTCAGCATGTTCTTCGTGGCGCTGGTCCCGCATCTGGTCCTGCGCCGCTACGCGCCCCGCGCCGATCCGCTGATCCTGCCGCTGGCGACGCTGCTGACCGGGATCGGCCTGGTGCTGCTGCACCGCCTGGACCTCACCTATGCGCAGACGCCCCGGCTGAAGATCGCCGAGGCGGCGAGCGGCCAGCTGGTGTGGACGGTGATCGGGGTGGCGGTCTGTATAGCGATCCTGCTGGTGCTGCGCGATCACCGCATCCTCCAGCGCTACATCTATCTGACGATGGTGGTCGCGCTGGTGCTGCTGATGGCACCGGCCTTCTTCGGTGCCGACATGTACGGCGCCAAGCGCTGGATTCTGCTCGGGCCGCTGTCACTCCAGCCCGGCGAGTTCGTGAAGATCATGATCTCGGTGTTCTTCGCGGGCTATCTCACCGTCAACCGCGATGCGCTGGCGCTAGCCGGACGCCGCGTCCTGGGCGTCCAGCTGCCTCCGGGACGGCAGCTCGCGCCGATCTTCACGATCTGGGTGATCAGCCTGCTGGTGCTGGTCTTCGAACGGGACCTGGGCACCTCGCTGATCTTCTTCGGCGTCTTCGTGATCATGCTGTACATGGCCACCGAGCGCACGAGTTGGGTGCTCTGCGGCCTGGCCATGGCCGCGGTCGGCGCCACCGTCGTCGGCTCCATAGAACCGCACGTCAAGGGCCGGATCATGGCCTGGCTGCACCCGATGGACATCTTTCTGCCCAAGGACCGACGGCCGCCGGGGCTGATATCCGAGCAGGCCGCACAGGCACTGTTCAGCTTCGGCAGCGGCGGCATCTCGGGCAGCGGCCTGGGCCAGGGCCACCCGGAGCTGGTCGGCTTCGCCGGTAACAGCGACTTCATCCTCACCACCGTCGGCGAGGAGATGGGGCTGGCCGGCGTGATGGTCGTGATCATGCTGTACGTGCTGCTCGCCCAGCGTGGCCTGCGGGTGGCCCTGACCGCCCGCGACCCGTTCGGCAAACTGCTCGCGGTCGGTCTTTCCGGGGCGCTGCTGCTCCAGGTCTTCGTGGTCGCCGGCGGCGTCACCGGCCTGATCCCCCTGACCGGCAAGGCCCTGCCGTTCCTCGCCAAGGGCGGCTCGTCACTCGTCGCGAACTGGGTGATGGTGGCCCTGCTGCTACGGATCAGCGACCATGCGCAGCGCCGGCGCGAGCCGGCTTGAGTCCCACGCTTTGGGCTGTCCCGCCGTGGTGGTTGTTCGCCATTTGTCGCCCGCTGCGCGGTGCGCTTGGCTTGCGGCCCACGTGTTTGGCTGTCCCGCCGTGGTGGTTGTTGGCCGTTGCGCCTGCGGCGGGCCGGTGGGTGTCGGGTGCGGTGACGGACCTCCGGGGCCGGTGTGTGGGACTGCTTCGCTTTACGTCCCACACACCGGCCCCTCCGGCCCGTCCCCTCCCGTGAGTGGATGAGTGACGGTGAATGGGGGCGGGCCACCGACGTGGGCGTTTCCATGTGATCTACGAGGTGCACCGGGCCACTAACCGGCACCACGACCAAGGTTTTTCCACCCCCCAACGGGAGGGGACGGGCCGGAGCGGGTGGGGTGCCCGACGTAAAACGAAGCAGTCCCGCACCCCACCCCCGGAGGCCCGTCA